>CAMDGW010000169.1 GCA_945897695.1 Pseudobacteriovorax antillogorgiicola
GAACCTTTTCTACAATTACAACATGGCCGCGGTAAACCAGCAGATCACCGGCAATTAAACCGTCAATAGTGCGAGAAATGGGCCGCAATTCAAACTTTTTCGACAAACTTTCCGAGTCAAATTCCAGCATCTGAGTGGAGGTTATGTAGGGAAATCCAAGCCCCGCTTTTGCAAACACAAGCTGAACAAAGTGGGAACAATCAAGGCTACATCCAGAACAAATTTTACAAACTTTAAATCGCTCTTTTGGGGATGGGTGTCGGTCTTCAAGACAACGATTACATTCATCGCAGGTTTTTCCATCACCGACTTTGCTGCCACCATAAACATAAGACACTTCAAGATTTTCCAACATGTCCTCGCCCGCTTGGCGTAGTTTGTTTTGGTAACCTGCCAATTCGACACCAAAATCTCCTGCTTGGCATTTTTCTCCACTTAATAAGAACAAGCTTATCAGCAGGTTAGCGAGGACGATCAGCATTTCGGCTCTCCCTCTCAACAAAAATGGGGTTTTACCGATAGTATAGACAAAATAGGGAGAGAGGGCTAGAGCTGCGCAATCAAGCGCGATGCGGTCTTTAAGGCCCTTTTGAGGAGTTCGCCGTGAACAAACACGACGACAACAATAAAGCTCCGCCCGGGGATTCCGAGCACCTGCGAAACGACAATCGCATCCTGCAACTATTTCCACTCCCAAGTTTCAAATTTAACTATTTCCGCGCAGCGATGCTCATGGAAATTTCTCTGCTGTTAGTCGCAGCATTTTTTGCTTTTACTTTCTGGAAAGTCTGGTGTCCCGATGGCGTTGACGCCTGTATTGGCACCAAACAATTCGCACCGGGACACTATCTTCTGATGTCTTTTGCTCGGCCGTTTCTCCTAACCCCGCACGTTTTCGGTACTTACCTTGCAGCCAGAAGTTTTCCTGAATGGGAGGCCATCATACTCGCAGCGCTTGCCAGCACTCTCTCAACAATACCTGTCTATGGCCTTAGCTATCTTCTAGGTCGTAGCATGGTGGAGCCCTGGATGAGTAGAAATCTACCCTCAACCTACCGGTTCATCCATTCCCAGGATTATAAGTTAATATTTGCTGCGCGGCTCATTCCGATATTCCCCTTCGATATTGTGAGTTTTCTCACAGGCTCTTTTAAGATAAGACCTCGAAATGTTCTTGTTTTCACGTTTCTCGGCACTCTCCCAGAGTGTTTTTTCATTGTTTATATGTCGTCACCTAAGGTGACACTTCTCGGGTGGACGGTTAATGCGATCGGGCTGACGGCTGGTCTTATCATTGCGCCCTTACTAATCTTTGAGTGGTACAGTCGCAAACGCGGTCGCAGTATGTGGGCAACGCTGATGGCCGCGTATCGGGAAATCATAGAAGAAGCGAGCCTGAATAATCAAATTGCCCGCCGAAATAACAAGATTGACCCCAACAAGACTCCAGTCCTTCTGATCCATGGATTTTTTTCCACCCAACGATCTTTAAACATCATGGAGCGGCAGCTCGTTTCTCAGGGATTTGATGTACTCAGTTTTAATCTGGGAGGAATGTTTGGTACGTTTTTTACCCAAGGCGTCGCTGAGACAGCAAACTTCATTGACTACAAACTCAAACGCCAGATGGAACGCCACGGATTTAAGAAAGTACATATCGTTGCCCACTCCAAAGGATCGCTTGTGGCGATATGGTGGTTACTTAAACTAGGTGGAAGCAAATACTGCGACAAACTTGTGGCCATGGCCGCCCCATGCAATGGCAGTTACTTCACTTACCTCGCGCTGGTCACGCCCCTTGGCTTTTTCTGGCGTGACGTCTGGCAAATGCGACCAGGTAGTAGCTTTCTTGAGCACCTAAAAAATAGCGAAGTACCAAACAATCTAAAAATCTACTGCTTTTATAGTGAAAATGATTCGATCGCACGCGGCAGCAGTGGTGTCTTCACTCCTCGCAGTGGCCAGGAAAATGTGACCAACATCGCTATGAATGATTTGAGCCACTTCGATTTTATCATGCGTCGAGATCCCATTAAAAAAGTCATTAAACTGTTAAAAGACAGCCCCGAACTTGAACGAGATCAGGATCAGGATCAGGACAGCAGCGAGGGATTGGCTACTATAAACAGTGACTTGGACAGTGCTTCCTAACATTCGTTATTAATCATTGACTGCTTAAAAAATAACTGCCATATTGCGGCAGATTTCTGTATAGTTCATCTTAACTATCTGAAATTATACGGAATTTTCATGCGCCATCATTTAATCACACTCCTGACGTTTCTAGCCTATGTTGCAGCCGCCGAGATCGGTTCGGTGATTCACACAGTCGTTGGCTACAGTCCGTCTATCTGGCCGCCCGCTGGCATCGCTGTAGCGGGGATTCTACTTGGCCATCGTTTTGTTCCAGCGGCCGTTTTCCTAGCAGCTGCGCTTATTAACTACGATCTTGGTCTTGCCTTGGGAAGTTCGATCATTGTCGCCGCAGGCAGCACATTGGCAGCCTGGCTTGCTGCGTCAGCAATAAAATCTAAGCGTGATCTTGACTGGGGATTCGGAAGACCAAGAGATGTCATGTATTTTTTCATTGTAGCACCGTTGGCAAGCCCTTTGGTCGCTGCGCTAACCTCTACCGCAACCCTTACCTTCTCCAACTTGATTCAAGGATCCGAAATTTCTAACTTTTTCTACTCATTCTGGTTGGGGGATGGACTTGGTGTTTTGATGGTGGTGCCCGTCGCGATGATCTGGTCAACCGTCCCTGCCCGTGTCACGGTTATAGAGAGAATATGGGAATTCGCGGCTCTCGCAATCGTATCGGCGTCACTGGCAACTTATCTATTTATCGATTTTGAAACTCTCCAGAACCTAAACTCGCTGCTCTTCCCAAGAATTTTTATTGGCTTTCCGATTCTAATTTGGGCTGTGTTGCGTTTTGGTCCATTAGGACTTTCCACAGTCATGCTTATTGCGTCTATTATTGCAACCTACGGCGCGACTCACCAGGCTTGGATGGGAAAGACTATCAATGTTCCCGACGGGGTAAACACGGTCCAACTGTTCATCGGTATCACGACGCTTACCGGCCTCATTCTAGCTGCTGCTATTCGCAATACGAAGCTCAACGAAGAAAAATTTCGCTCCATGTTTGAGGGCTCAGATGTTCCGATGGCCGAAGTCAATATTCGAGGTGAATTTATTCTTGTGAACGACAGGTTCTGTGCACTGACTGGATATAGTCGCGATGAATTACTAAATAAAAACTTCCCTGAATTGACGCACCCAGACGACATCGCTCATGAGGCAATCCTGTTTAGGCGCCTTATTTCGAAGGAATCTCCGGTGCTGAAAGTTGAAAAGCGCTACCTAACTAAGGCAGGCAAAATCATTTGGATCGCAGTTGATGCTACATTAATCAACCATGGCCCAGGGCGTGATCCAACATCTATTGCCGTGGTCCAAGATATAACCCAAAGAAAGTTGGCGGAAGAGTCTGCAAAATCATCCCAGGAGGAGGCTCTTGAAGCCAACAAAGCCAAGTCAGATTTTCTTTCTACAATGAGCCACGAAATAAGAACCCCTTTAGGGGTTATCCTTGGTTTCTCCGAATTATTAAGTGACCCTAATCTTGAACAGAATCTTCGAGTTGAGTTTACCCAAACAATTCGGCGCAACTCGCTTGAGCTCGGAAGTCTCGTTGATAACATCCTTGATTTATCAAAAATTGAAGCCGGGAAACTCGACATCAGCTCCGGAACAATCTCCCTGACAACTTTATTCAAAGATGTGTTAGAAATGTTCCAATCAGCCGCAAATGCCAAGGGCATTCGAGTCAACAGCAACATCGACGTCAATGTTCCCCAAAAATTTAAAACTGACGGCAAGCGACTGCGCCAAATTTTAGTAAATGTTATAGCAAACGCACTCAAATTCACAGCAACTGGCTCTATCGACATTTCTGCATCTATTGACAGCACAAAGGGTCTCGGAGCTCTTGTCATTCTGGTCAAAGACACAGGAAGCGGCATTGATAAGGAAGATATTCCCATTCTTTTCCAACCGTTTCGGCAATCAAAACAGGCCAGAAATCGGCATATGGGAGGCACAGGTCTTGGCTTGGTGCTATCTCGCCAACTCGCACAATTACTTGGAGGCGATGTCCGCCTAAAAGAATCTCAACAGGGCGTTGGTAGCACATTTGAAATCGTCATTCAAATTGACCAAGAGCCTACCACTGTCTTAAACCAAACCTTTAAACCTAGTTCACTCGTGATCGGACCTTTTACAGATCATCAACTGCAAAACATGAAAATCTTGATTGCCGAAGATACACCAGATCAGCGGATGTTGATCAAAATCTTACTCGAAGACCTTGGAGCTGACGTCGATGTCGCTGAAAACGGTTTAGAAGCAGTGACAAAAGCTCTAGAGGGTGACTATTCGATTGTACTAATGGACATGCAAATGCCGGTTTTGAGTGGCTATGAGGCCACCACCAAACTTCGCGCACAAGGGTTCACTAAACCTGTGCTTGCCCTGACCGCCCAGGCCATGCGCACAGATCAATCAAGGTGCCGGGAGTCTGGGTGC
>CAMDGW010000170.1 GCA_945897695.1 Pseudobacteriovorax antillogorgiicola
AAATGGTTGGAAAGGTTCCGATTTCGGACTCGAAGTCGGTCCTAGTTATTTTAGTTAGTTAGAACTGATTGATTCGATTGATGGTCGCGCGCGTCGATGCGCTCCTCTCTGAAAAACTGCTTGATACTAAGTCTGGAAAAATGGTCGGGGAGACTGGACTCGAACCAGCAACCTCATGCTCCCAAAGCACGCGCGCTACCAATTGCGCTACACCCCGACTTAGGAAGGCGGGAACAATACAGAAGTTCAATCGCGGCCGTCAAGCAATATCAGATGTAGAGTCAACCGGCAGACAGGATCCATTTTTTTTAGCATCAGTTGTGATATTCATGTGGCGTCAAGGGGCTGATTTTAATAGAATCTACCTTGAGACCACCCAAAATTTAATCACTGTTCAACTAGGGAAATCCTGCACTTACAGTCTTGGTCCCAAAACCTGAACGGAGTCGAGAGTTTTATGGAGTCAACAAACGAAACGATTAATGAGCAGACCCCTTCCCAGGATCACGATTCCCCCTCCTATGACCTAATCGTGGCGGGTGCAGGCGTCTCGGGCCTTTTGGCTGCTCATCGCTATTGCCTTGCTAATCCCGAGCACAAGGTCATTGTGTTAGAGAAAGAAAACCGCGCCGGTGGACGCCTAGGCACCATCGAAGGCGATTCAAGAGGGACGGGCTTTAATGCCATCACCCCCAGGCTTTATGAGTTCTGGAACCAGGCTATTAAACATGACCCCGAGGCCGACGACCTGCCAACACTCGTTAGCGGTAAGCAGACTCAAGCAGCTGTCCTCATGGGTAACAAGTTTTCGGTTTTTGGTACCAAACTCCTTTGCTCTGATAAAGGTGCTCGCGCCCTCGGCGGCCTAGCCGCCCAACGTCAATGGAGCGATGTACAAAAGCTCTTTGATGCTGAAGACCGCTTTGACAAAACCTTTGCTGACGTGTGGAAGGCCCCTCGCAAAAGTCCTGCGACGATGGTGCTTGAGACCTATGCCCAGGCATTTGGAATCACTAACATCTGGGAAGCTACGCCTGGTGCTATTGCAGAACGCAGTAGTTTTTATACCAGTGAACCCTACACCGGTGATTGGTCACCAGCACTGAAAGCACTGACCAAGACGTTTGAAGAATCTGGACAGCTTACCATCACGACCAATGCGCGCATCATCAATGCAGATCACGATGGTGATGAGTGGCATCTTAAGACGGCTCAAGGAGCAATTTTTGGAGATAAGCTTGTCGTCGCTCAAGCGCCCTGGCTTGCCTCCCAGTGGCTTCCAAAGAAACTTTGGCCGACACAGCTTCTAACTGTGGTCAGCAAAACTAAACCTGTGAGCCTCGTAACACTCAGTTGCCCTGTGGAGTCTGGCAGTACCTCAGAACTTGCTCAGATCATTATGATCCCCTCAGAAAGCGTTCAGGCGTCGGTGTCACCAAAAGAGATCGTCTTCCAAGCGACCATCGACTACGAACTTTCTTTACAAGCGCCTGACGTGGTTAAGGCTGTCAAAAGATTAAAGCGCGCACATCGCAAGCTGCTCGCTGCGGTGCCAGAAATCAAAACCGGCATCGAACGCGTGGCCCTTGTTCCGGTCGGCTGGGCACAAACCCCAACTGCACAAGAACGAAAGCACCTCGACAGACTAAAGATCGATGCTGTACAAGATCGTCATCTCGCTTTTTGTGGTGATGCTTACGGTCAAAGCCTCAATGGCGATGATAATCTGATTGAATCAGTTGTTGCAGCATGTGAGGCCATCAGTACATGACAGCGCGTCTCATTGACGGTAAGGCGGTTGGGCAGAAACTTCGAGATCAAGTGCGGCAGAAAATTGCCGCCCACACTGCTAACGGAAGACGTCCACCCTGTCTTGCCGTGATTTTAGTTGGTGATGACCCTGCAAGCCAAGTTTACGTTCGGCACAAAGAAAAAGCCTGTGAAGAAGCAGGAATTAAGTCAAAGACCATCCGACTCCCCGCCTCCACTACGGAAGCAGATCTCCTCACCCAAATTAAAACGCTCAATCAAGATGTGGCCATCGACGGAATTTTGCCGCAGCTTCCTATGCCTGCGCACATTGACCGGGTCAAAGTCGTGTCAGCCATTGATCCTAGTAAAGACGTAGATGGACTCTCGTTTTATAATCAAGGACGCCTTGGATGGAATCTTCCCGCGCTAAGACCATGCACTCCAGCGGGCGTGATGGAACTCTTAAAGCACGAAGGGGTTAACTGCAGCGGAAAACAAGCAGTCGTTATTGGCCGCTCTGTGCTGGTGGGGCTTCCCCTACAATTACTTCTAGTGCATGCAAATGCCACCGTAACTTGTATTCATAGTAAAACAATAAATCCGCAGACTATCGCCAAAAATGCAGACATTCTGATTGCTGCCGCCGGCGCAAAACATCTCGTGACTAAAGACTGGATTAAACCAGGCGCTGTGGTCATTGACGTAGGAATTCACAGAACTGACGACGGCAAACTTACCGGTGACGTCAAGCCAGAGGACGCCGTCTCGACGGCCTCGTTATTTACTCCTGTTCCGGGTGGTGTTGGTCCGATGACTATTGCTATGCTGATGGTCAATTGCCTGCAAGCCTATGAATCAAGGATCTGAGATTCTCACATGAGCCTAAAACTAAAATATGCTGGTATCCTCATGCGTCACGGCATCAATTTCTGGGGACCTTTTCTTGGCGCCGGAATCAAAGTGGTCGATGCTGACAAAGACTTCACCAAAATCACAGTGGAGCTGCGGGAAACCTGGTTTAACCGCAACATCGTAGGCGTCCACTTTGGCGGCTCGCTTTACGCTATGTGTGATCCATTTTTTATGGGAATTTTGATTCATCACCTGGGACGAGACTTCGTCATCTGGGATAAAGGTGCCACTATTAAATTTAAACGCCCTGGTAAAGGCACCGTTAGCGCTATCTTTGAAATCTCGAAAGAAGAAATTGAGCGCATTCGACTTGAGGCTATGAATCAGGAAAAAACTGAACCTGTCTTCACCGCTTCCATCCGCGACCAAGAAGGAAAAATCGTCGCCGAAGTGGAAAAAACCGTTCACTTCAAATCAAAGAAAAAATAATCACTTAGTCATACGTTTAGCCACAGCGCCGCCCGACTTCTTGCCGACGACAATGACTGCAAACTGTCCTGAGTCGTCATTGTTGAGAGCCACTCCCATAACGTCAGCCGAAGGGCTAAGAATCAAATCACGGTGCGAGGGTGATATCCAAAGTAGCCCTGCTAGTTCATTGATATCTCGACCCTGGACGCGGTCTTCGCCTTGGGGCTCAATGCCGTTAGCATTTAAGACTTTACGCATGGCGGTTAACGCCTCGACATTGTGCAAAATCATTTTTTTGCCCACGAGGCTTCTGGCGGCATTGCTCAGATCATTATTTTCCAAAAGTGCAGGAAGGTTTTCTAGCTTACGTTTTTCATTCACCCAAGCAGCGAGGCTTCCTTCAATTTTTGCAAAGGCTTTCTTGCCGATCTCCGTAGCATCAATCGACGCTCCAGCAACGGGCACCAGGGCAAGCTCCCTAGGACCACCATTTCGATTTTGATTTAGGACACAGGAAATTGCTGCATAGCCTCGAAGATTTGGCAAAGTGGCCACATTATTTTTTGCAATCGTGAGAGCCAGGGAGCGACCTTTTGCCTCGGGAACAAATGAAGCCTTCAGGGTCCCCGCAGCGCACGTCCGATTGAGGGCCACGGGAATCTTTAGGCTTTCACCTTCAACTTTCACTGCATCTGCCACTGGAAGAGCCATGACCCATGCTCCACCATCAGCGCAAAGGCCGTGGGCATAAGCTCCCTGCTCGTGATCAGACGCAAGTTTTTTGGCGCGTTCTTGTGATTGCTGCAAACTGACTTTTGAGGTCCCTTTGGGATTTAAACGAACAACCTGCACCTGTGCGTCAAACATGCCATTTTTAAAAAGATCATCTGCCGTGGCAGGTCTAGCGCATAGGATCGCCGATAGGGACATGGGAATCCGCCGCTCGCTCATAGACTTTGTCGTAAAAAGCCCGACGCCAGCCCAAAGCTCTACTGAGGCAAAAAGAAAACTTCCCATGATGAGCACCGTTACTTGAGTCACCCTGGGAAGCTTCATTGGTACCCTCTTTTATTTCATTTGGCCGTCAATCAACTTAAAGATTGTGGCTTTTTGCATGTTGGATGTTCCTTCGTAAAGTTTACCAATCTTTGCATCGCGGTAAAACTTTTCTGCAGGAAATTCCTTGATAAAGCCGTAACCGCCGTAAATTTCTAGGGCTCTTGAAGCCACCTCTTCCGCGACGTTGCCCGCATAGAGCTTAGCCATGGCCGCTTCTTTCACAAAAGGAAGGCCGGCATCCTTTAGACGCGCCGCGTTATAAACCATAAGTTTTGCCGCTTCGACCTGGGTCGCGAGGTCGGCAAGTTCAAATTGAAC
>CAMDGW010000171.1 GCA_945897695.1 Pseudobacteriovorax antillogorgiicola
TCGTCGGATTAGAGATGTTTTGGGTAAAAATCTCCATGAAAGCTTGTGGGAAGGAGTTGCTGAAAGCGGAAAGCCATCGGCCCGAGAAGTTGACCTGAGAGAGTGCGGAATGGACGCCACTATCTATGTTGCTGCAAGTCATATTGAGACTCTTAATGGTGATTTTCAGGGTACTGTTATCGTTCTTGACGATGCGACCGACCGCATTCGTATGCAAAGAGCTACCGCTTGGCGCGAGGTGGCAAAGCGGATTGCTCACGAGATTAAAAACCCTATCACACCCATAAGACTATCCGCAGAGAGGCTTTTGCGTCGGTTTGCTGATCGATTTGAGGGGCAGGATCAAGAAGTGTTCCGCAAGTGTGTTGAGTCGATACTGGTGCAGGTGGATGCTCTGCGTGGGCTCGTCAACGAATTCAGCAATTTTTCCAGGCTTCCGACGATCCAGCCGAGGTTGTCTAGCCTTAACGGCATAGTAACCGCTGCTGTTGATGTGTTCAGGAACGGCTATCCGCAAATTACTTTCACGGAGTCCTACGGCAGAATTCCTGATATTGAGCTAGATCCTGAACAATTCAATCGGGTCGTGGTTAATCTTGTAACCAATGCTGTCGACGCGGTCTTATCTTTAAAATCCCCGGGAGTTATCAGAATCTCCACCAAATTTGATAGCTCTCTTGAGGCGGAAATTCTTGAAATCGAGGATAATGGTGCGGGAATTCCAGAGGCAATCAAGGATCGAGTTTTTGAGCCTTATGTCTCAACCAAAGAAGGCGGTACGGGCCTCGGACTCGCCATGGTGAGTCAAATTGTGAATGATCACGGTGGATATGTTAGGCTTGCAAAGAGTGATGCAAATGGAACCCTGTTTAGGGTCGAGTTGCCGGTTCGGGGAAAGGTAAAAGCGTGACATATAGTGGAAAAAAAATGCACGCTCTTGTTATTGATGACGAGAGAAGTATCGCAGAAAGTCTGGCCGGAGTCATAGAAGATGAGGACTGGAAAGTCGCCATTGCTATGGATGGAGCTCGAGGACTCGTGGAGTGCAAACTTAATCCCCCAGACCTAGTGTTCTTGGACATCTGGATGCCAGGTATGGATGGAATTACAGTGCTTCAAAGCATTAAGGATATGAATCCAGATATTCCTGTGGTGATTATGAGTGGTCATGCGACCATTGAAACGGCGGTCAAAGCCACTCGACTTGGTGCATTTGAAGTGCTGGAAAAACCACTCGAGCTTGAAAAAATTATTGCACTACTAGGACAAGCTCAGGTTATTGCCGAGAAGAAAAGTCAGGGTCATACGATCTCAGTTACGCAGGATTTAATTGGTGACTCGCCTGGAACATTGGCTCTACGCAAACAGATTTCTGCGGTAGGGCCTAAGAACGCCTCTGTGCTGATCACGGGAGAAAATGGGGCTGGTAAGGAAGTAGTGGCAGGGCTAATTCACAGCCTTAGCCCAAGAGCAAATAAGCCTTTCATCGCGATTAACTGTGCAGCCATTCCCGAAGAATTGATCGAAGCGGAGCTTTTTGGGCATGTAAAAGGAGCTTTTACAAATGCTATTTCTGACCGCAAAGGACGTTTTGAGCTTGCGCATCAGGGGACGATTTTTTTGGACGAAGTTGGCGACATGTCGCTAAAAACGCAAGCCAAAGTTTTGCGTGTTCTGCAGGAAAAAACTCTTGAGAAGGTCGGAGATCATAAGACAATTCAGGTCGATGTCAGGGTGATTGCAGCTACCAACCGTGATCTGCCAGCCGCAATCAAACAAGGACTTTTTCGTGAGGACCTTTTCTATCGGCTTAACGTGATACCACTAACGGTCCGCCCCTTGCGAGAACGACGTCAAGATATTCCATTACTGATCGATTTTTTCCTAAGTCAGCTCTCCGCTGCTGACGGAATACCCCCGACCATTTCTGACGACGCAATACGGGCGCTCATCGCCTACGATTGGCCCGGAAATGTGCGCGAGTTAAAAAACACTCTTGAGCGTCTCGTTATTTTGGCGTCGGGACCTCAGATTACATTAGAGGATTTGCCTGAAGATCTGACTGGCTTAGTTTCTGATCAAGGAGACTCATCGAAATCGGTACAGTCTCTGAAAGATGCTAAAAGCGACTTTGAGCGGGGGTATATTCTTGGTAAACTTGAAGAAAATGAATGGAACGTGTCAAAAACTGCGGATGCTCTAAACATTGAAAGAAGTAATCTACACCGCAAACTCAAGTCCTATGACATCGATCCCAAGCGACTTAAGGGGTGAAGCAACATGGATTCAAGTAATATTTCGGCGGACTGGAATGAGTCAAACCTAGTGATTTCTGGTTTGCAGGAGGAGGGTAAGTCTACGCCTCTTAAGCCATGGAAGGCCTCTAAAATTGGGAGTCGAAGAATTATTGCTTTTGAATCTGCTCCTGGCACAGCCCCCGACAAAGCAGATGGGTTTGCCCAATGTTCTGCGGATATGCTCTACGATTTTTTTACAGGAATTAATCAACGGCGCTGGTCCGGCATGGTTTCAGCAGATACCGGTGTTGGTGTGAAAAAACTGTTTTTTAAGTCCGGAGAACTTGTATTTGCCTCCTCGGATCTCATGGATGATCGTCTTGGCGAGGTCATCTACCGCGAAGCTATTATTTCTTTGGATCAGTTGACGAATTTTGCTGTTCAGGTCGATAGGAAGACCAAGTTTGGTAAAGTCCTCTTGGCTAGCGGCAGTTTTACAACCATCGATCTATGGTATGCCCTAAAATCACAGGTCCGCGAGATTTTTCGCAGTGTTTTTCTGTATGACAGTAGCTTCGTTGAAGTCCAGTCGGGAGCGTCACCAGTTGAGGTGAGTTTTGAAAATGGCACGTCAGCGCTGCTTGATGCGGCCTATAGTTATGGGGCTCAGTTTCGCTCCTTTGCAAGCCGAATCAGCCCCGCAGTTCTCGTTCATTGCGTGGATCCAGAAAATAAAGATATAGCAAAGCCCGGAACGTTTGTCGGTGACATGTTAGTGCTTTGCGCTGGTTCGTCGACAATTTTTGAAGTTCTCGAGAAGAGTAAATTGTCGCGAGCAAATACACTTCTAGCACTGCATCGACTTGTAGCTCTTGGGCATCTTAAGCTTGAATGTATGCCCGATGTGTCGGGCAGCCGACTCGATGCAACATTTACGGCGTTTAAATCTTCAATTGACGCTTATCAGATGCTGTGCAGTATTGCTTCGGCAGCGTTTCGTTCATCTTCAGTGATGTTTCCATCAAGTGATTTGAATGCTTTCGCCTTGTCACAGAACCATGATGGTGCCATTTCAATTTATCTTGATGCGGCAGGAAATCTCACACCAGAATCTATTGGTGACATGTTGCATCAATGTGTGACGAACAATAATCGAATCGATTACTTTCGGAACCGTATTGAATCTTTAACAAGATATTTGCTGCTTATGGCTGGCGACTTGCTTCCGTTTGAAGTTGCGCGAGATTTAAGGGGACAATTCCGGGAGATCTGGGCATGAAGTTTAAGCATGGTCGCGCTGCGGTTCGTAACGAAGGTGTCCCAGCAGGTAAAAGCTTGCCGGGGCAGCGGAATAGAGTTCAGCGGAAAAATCAGCGAAGCTCGCTGCCAGAAGGCCTTTTTATCGTTGAAGGTGTGGCAGCTATTCGTGAATATCTGCGCCACCGTCCATCGTCGATTTTGAAAGTTTTTGCAAAAGAGCGAACGCTGAAGACCACAAAAGAGGAACTGTCTGGTTTTAAATGCGATGTAATTTCGGTACCCGATGAAAATACAGAGGTACTCCCGTCAACACCTGCATGGGCGCATGTCAAACACGAGACGGTTGACTGGACAACATTCCTTGAGCGAATCTCAGCGCCGAAAGCTCGGGAAAACGAACTCGTGATAGTTTTGGATCATATCTCTGACCCAAGAAATCTGGGCGCGATCGTCCGAACCGCGGCTTTTTTTGGTGTTCGCCATGTTATTGTCCCCGAAAAAAGGCAGGTACTGTTGACCCAGGCAGGAGTTAATACAGCGCAGGGAGGGTTTGCCCTGTCTGATCTCGTTGTGGTGGTTAACGTTTCTCGGGCGCTTGAGGAACTTAAGCGTAACGATTACTGGATATTAGGTGCGGCGATGGGTGGAAATCCCGTCTCGACAGTTCGCGGACGTTTTAATCGTCAAGTTCTTGTCCTCGGTTCGGAAGATAAAGGGATTAGTCAGCATGTCTTGGGGCGCTGCGACGTTCAAGTTGCCATTCCGGGTGCTCCAAAATCCCTGGATTCACTCAATGTATCAGTTGCTGCGGGAATTCTTATTCACGGTTTAGCGGGATCGAATTGAGTTTTGCACTTTTTAAAGGCAAACCCCTGCTTGTTTAGAGAAAAATCCGTTTTTTCCAGCTTTAGTTTGCTTGACAGAGTTTGGGAGTGCATGTATCACAACT
>CAMDGW010000172.1 GCA_945897695.1 Pseudobacteriovorax antillogorgiicola
AAGGTCGGGGAAATCAAAAGTGCCGATGGCAATGTCACTTACAACTGCAAAGAAATCATTTTTGACCCGCAAGATTCAGATTTTGCTGCCATGGAGCTCGACAAGCAAATTCCGTCGGAAGGATACATGTTAGCCAATTTCGATCCAGCAGGTGGAAGAAGGCTGCAAATGATTGGATTCCCCGCCGACTGGTACGGCAAGTCGCTTGGAGGTACCGTTGTTACTGAAAACTGTTGGATGGCAAACTCCGTGCGCGAACCGGCCAATGTTGACACGATAATCACACCGCATCCAGACGCTCTTTCCCACAATTGCGCCACCTACGGCGGTAATAGCGGCGGACCAATGCTCAGCGAAAGCACAAACCTTGTTGTAGGACTTCCGGCTTCTTTTTGGAGGAGCGAGAAGATTCGCTCGAGTTATGAAACAGCGAAGATGTACCCAACAATCGACATGCTTAAAAAACACAAAGACTTCATCATCTCCACAAAAATAAAAACTGCAGATTACGACTTAATTGCCGCACCAAGCAAAGAATTCATGAGTCGTTCCAAGTGTTCCTCAGCGACAATGAAGACACAAATTGACGAGTTATTACCGATTTATAGTTCTGAAGCTGAGTACACGGCTCTGAAAATAAAGTTCAAGGGCTTTGGCTGGCTACTTTTCCGCTGCACCAATGAAAACATCTGTAACGAACGTACAAACGACAGCGGTGAAACCATCAAGATAAAATCTAGCACTGAAATCACATACACAAAAAATGGAATAAGCGCCGATTTTACTTGTGAAATTTTCTAAGACAAAATCACGGCGACCGGAGAGTGCCAAATAATAAATGATCACCAAAGTTTTGGCAGCCCTGCGGAGATAACTCACAGGCCACAAAGCGCCTGAATCATTATAAAAAAAAACAATTTTAAGACCTTTTACAAGCTGTGAGGTTCAGAAACCCTGAACTTTCGACCGATCAGCGACTAAAACATAGCTTTGCAGAGGCATCCGTCTTGCTATCCAGATTTAATTTAGCGCCACTTAAAACCTCCTCGGTTCCGCGATGGATGGCAGCGGCCATGGCAGCTCTTGCCGCTTGGCTCACAATTAGTCCAACCCTCGAGCGCCGATCTGGCCTTGGACTCGATCTCACAGAAGTATCGTCAAAAGTTATTTCAAGTCTAGAAGACACTGTTCACCGTTTTGACTTTCTTCCCTTAGATCAAAGTGACGGCCTTTGTCCCGGGCCGAAATGCCCGCTTAATCCAGATTTATCTCCATCTGTTTTGAGGCAGCAACGAAAAGTCTCTAGCAATTTAAATTCAGCTATCACCACCTCAGGATGGCGCAAGACCATGTATTTAAGGTGGGATATCCGAGTCCCAGAGTTTGTGCGCAACCGCGGTGATAATATCGCCTTTGACTTTTATGGCATCAGTGGAAAAAACTGGAGGTTTTTTGTAAACGGAGAATTTGTTAGCCGTGGCAACGGTGGTTCAGATTTACCGTTTATTAGCTTTCCGGCGCCAGATGCAGCGAACGCTCCCATGACTATTGGCTTTGAAATTGACGTTGGTCGGACACTTGCGCCAGGCATCGTCCATATAGGTCAACTGTTTCTCAGTCAACCAGAAGCAGCCGTGAAATTTCGACTGGCTTACCGAGGACTTGATCGTGCAGCAGTACTTCCAACTGCATTGGGGTTTGCATTGATGGCAACACTGGCAGGTCTTGGGTGTTTCTTTACGCCGTTTTACCGCGAGATCCTGGTTTTTTCGATTTATGTCACAACATTTAATTGGCGACTACTCATTGCCAATGACATGGTTCCATTCCCAACCACACTGAAAGTCGACTTTGTGACCCTCGACGCGATGCTACGATCCCTTCTTCTAGCAAGCATGTGGGCCTTTTGGGCGCTTTATTTTCGAGTTAAATCGCGTCTGCAATGGCTACCGGTCGCTATGTACGGCACTTTGTCTTTTTTCTGGTTTGCGGCGAGCCGTGGTGGTGTTGGGCTAGAATTACTTACGAAATACATAATCACAATTGATATTCATCAAGGCGTCGTATTCGCTGCTGCCAGCTTTTACTCATTCGAAAGCTGGAAGAAAACCAGACAGCTCCCGTGGGCGAGGTTCCGCAGCGTCACCTCGATGGGAATTTGCATCGCAACCTCCATGATCAGCGCAAGCTATCTAGCAAGATTTGCTATAAATTTTGGCGGCATCACTTGGGAGGTCTATCGCGAGTATGAAGCTCTGTACTTTTTTGCAAACTACGCTGTTCGAGCGTTTATACTTGGCTTTGGCCTGCTCATCGCAATGGAATGGGCGCTGATAGTCCGAGATCGCCAAAGCGTTTTGCAAAGATTTGGAACCATAGTTGACCCAAGGCTCATGCAAGACATTTTACGCAGAGTCGAAGGTACCTCTGAACGAAAAGAAGGTGTCATAGCATTATTTGTGGACTTAAGGTCCTTTACAAAAATCTGTGATGTCTACCCGCCCGAGCAGGTCACTCGTACACTGAATTCGTACCTAGATATCGTAACGAGGTCCGTGCAATCAAGAGACGGTATTGTCGATAAGTTCGTCGGCGATGCGGTTATGGCGACATGGGGTGTCCCTCAGCCCGGTGACAATGACCCAATCAATGCCATCAGAGCAGCCGTAAATATCCGTATAGCTATCCATGCGCTCAATGAGCAACGCACAGCAAATGGAGAATTCCCAATTCAGGTCGGAATTGGAATACACACCGGAAGCGCAATTTTTGGACCAATCGGAAATGGGGCTCGAGTCGATCACACAATCATTGGCCCGATGGTAAATGTGGCTTCTAGAGTCCAGGACCTAACCAAATTTTATAGCTGTGACATCTTGATCTCTAGGGAACTTTACGATCAGGTAAAAGACTACTGCCTTGTAGACAACCTTGGTCTTACAGAAATCAGAGGCATGTCACGGCAGGTAGAGCTTTTCAAGGTTATTGGCACCTACCTGAATGACGACGAATTCGTTATCGGGGACTCGATTCTTGAGAAAGGCATTTCAGTCAAAATGCCTGGCGTTATTAGCAATACGCCACCCAATTTAATCCTATTTGACCATGACAACCGCAGCAACGTAAACGCTGTCGTTGCACCCTCGTCATCTGATAAAGCCGCATAAAGAAAAACCCGGACCGAAGTCCGGGTTTTTCTTTGATAGAAACAAATTAGCGACCCAACTGCGCTGCCACTTCAGCGGCAAAGTTTTCCTGCTTTTTCTCGATACCCTCGCCAAGGGCGTATCGTACGAACTTGCTGATTTTCAGGTTCTTGTCAGCGCTTTCAAGAAGCTTCGTGATAGAGATGTCAGGATTTTTCACAAATGCCTGCTCAACTAGGCACACTTCTTTGTAGAACTTATTCATTTGACCATCGAGGATCTTTTCGATCATTGCTTCAGGCTTCTTCTCTTCGATCAATTTTTTACGGGCAATTTCCTTCTCTTGCTCTAACTCAGTCTTGTCCACTTCATGGCGAGAAAGGTATCGAGGAGACGCAGCGGCAATGTGCATAGCGATATCTTTACCAAGTTCAGCGACGTCGTTCTTACCTTCCAAGACCACCAAAGTACCTATGCGTCCACCCATGTGAATGTAGCTTGAAATATGACCGTTTGGAGCAGAAACCGTTAGAACGCGACGAAGGCGCATATTCTCACCGATTTTTTGAATCATGCCAGCGATCGTATCTTTAATAGACACGCCAGTGGAAAGCTTCATTTCGGCAAGTTTTTCGATGTCATTACAGTTGCTCTTCAACGCAACTTCCGCTGCATCGCGTACCATTTTGCGGAAGTCTTCGTTCTTAGCGACGAAGTCTGTTTCGCAGTTAACTTCCAGCACAGCTGCGGCATTGCCGGCAGCATTTACTAAAACTTCAACGACACCTTCAGCAGCAATTCGGTCAGCTTTTTTCGCAGCGCGACTCATTCCACGCTCACGCAACCAAACGATTGCCTTTTCCATATCGCCGCCGTTTTCTTCAAGTGCTTTTTTGCACTCCATCATGCCGACGCCAGTTTTTTCGCGAAGATCCTTAACTTGTCCAGCCGAAATTTGAACAGCCATTTTTAGACTCCTGGGCAGGTCGCACCTGCCCGATAGCATTGTTTTCCAGATATTTTAATTCTGCAGAAAGGATTTCGACAAAGTTATTTGTCGAACGACTTCTTCTTGGAGACGGAAACTGCATTTCCTTCGCCATCAAAGAATTTACCAGACTTGGCAGCTGCCTCAATCATTTTGTCATCCATATCGCCTTTGTCACGAGACTTGCTCTTACCTTGTAAGCAAGCATCAGCAATGGTGGAGATGAACAACTGGAG
>CAMDGW010000173.1 GCA_945897695.1 Pseudobacteriovorax antillogorgiicola
GAAAAGCTGGAAAAAATAACTACCGATGATCCAGCTTTCAAAGCAGCCGAAGACGAAGTCAAGACTAGATCCAAAGCCTTTTTGTCCATAAAGGGCTCGCGAACAGTAGACAGCTTCCACAAAGAGCTTGGCAAAATTATGTGGGATAAGTGTGGTATGGCGCGCGACAAAGCTGGCCTTGAAGAAGCCCTGAAAAAAATCTCCGCATTGCGTGATGAGTTTTGGCAAAACGTCAAAGTGTTGGGAGAAAGTGAAAGTCTTAATCAATCCCTTGAAAAAGCTGGTCGCGTTGCGGACTTCCTTGAATTTGGTGAGCTCATGTGCCGAGATGCACTTGCAAGGGAGGAAAGTTGTGGGGGCCACTTTAGAACAGAGCATCAAACAGAAGATGGCGAAGCAAAACGCAACGATGAGCAGTATTGCTACGTTAGTGTTTGGGAGTACAAGGGCCAGGGTCAAAACCCAGAGCTTCACAAAGAACCCCTTGTGTTTGAAAATGTAAAGCTTGCAACAAGGAGCTACAAATAATGGACTTAACACTTCACGTTTGGCGGCAGAAAAACACTAAAGACTCTGGCAAGATGGAGACGATTGAATCCAAAGGTATCAGTGAGCATTCTTCCTTTCTGGAAATGTTGGACACAGTAAATGAAGATCTCCAAAAAAATGGTCAAGAGCCCATTGCTTTTGATCACGATTGCCGCGAAGGAATCTGTGGAAGCTGTTCACTTGTCATCAACGGCGAGCCACATGGGCCAGAATACGGCACCACATCTTGTCAGTTACACATGCGAAGTTTTAAAAGTGGTCAGCATATTTTTATAGAGCCCTGGCGTGCGAAAGCATTTCCAGTGTTAAGAGATTTGGTTGTTGACCGAAGTGCCTTTGACCGAATTCAGCAGGCTGGTGGCTTTGTAAGTGTAAACACGGGATCACCTCAAGACGCAAACTGTATTCCGGTTCCAAAACAAGATGCTGATAAAGCATTTGATGCCGCAGTTTGCATTGGGTGTGGCGCTTGTGTTGCCTCGTGTAAGAATGCCTCGCCCATGCTTTTTGTGGCTGCCAAAGTGAGCCAGCTTAGCCTTCTTCCCCAGGGCAAGCCTGAGCGCGAACGTCGAGTTCTCGCGATGGTTGAGCAGATGAAAAAAGAAGGATTCGGAAATTGCACAAACCAATATGAGTGTGAAGCCGCATGTCCAAAGGAGATTTCGGTAGAACATATTGCGCGGATGAATCGCGAGTATCTCCGAGCGGCCGTGCTTGAGGAGGCCCCCAAAGAGGGGCATGGCGGCGACTGAACTGATAAAAGGCGGGCATAACCCGCCTTTTCTATTTCAAATATTAAGTCTGTGTTAAGGCCAAAAAACAAACTGGATTTTGGGCCCAGCGTCATTGACAAGGTGATAGGCTATGGATAATAAGTAAACATCGGAATCCCGCGGACTTCCCATCAAAAAAAGGGGCCAGCAAATGGATTATGAGGTACTTGTTCAGCTTAAGGCGGAAGTTCTTGATCCAGAAGGTCGTGCGATTCAGGAGACTTTGAAGTCCCAAGGCTTTGGCGAGGTCAAAGCCGTCACTGTTGCCAAACGCTATGTTGTGACAGTGGATGACGGATCTAAAAATCCAGCAGCGATCGTTGAGGCTGTCGCGAGCCGCTATCTTGCAAATCCTGTCGCCGAAACTTTTTCAATTAAGAGGCTTGATGCATGACCTCTGCGATTTCACCAGCTGGAACCCTTCGTATTGGCGTCATGCAATTTCCTGGGTCCAACTGTGACGCAGATTGTATCGATTCCTTGCAACGGCATTTTGGAATTAAAGCCATCGCGTTGTGGCATCAAGAAAAGTCCTTACCCAAACTAGACGGCATTGTTATTCCTGGTGGTTTTAGCTTTGGCGATTATTTGAGGTCAGGCGCTCTTGCAGCTCATGCACCAATTATGAACGAAATAAAAATGTTTGCCGATAGAGGCGGGTCTATACTCGGGATCTGCAACGGGTTTCAAATTCTAGTCGAGTCACAAATTTTGCCCGGAGTTCTTTTAAGAAATCTATCTCGTACATTCATTTGTAGAGACGTTAATTTAATTGACGACAAAAAAAGAAAATTAAAAATGCCGATTGCCCATGGCGAGGGTCGCTATTGGATCGACGAGGTTGGACTTTCTCGCCTTGAACAGTCAGGTCTAATAGCCTTTCGCTATGTAGATGAGGCTGGTGGTTTCTCCGCGAATGGCAACCCCAACGGTTCTGTGGCAAATATTGCCGGTGTTTTTTCAGAAAGTAAAAAAGTACTGGGCTTAATGCCGCACCCGGAGCGGGCAACCGACGTTCTTATGGGCGGCAGTGCTGATGGATTGGTGATTTTAAAAGAGTTTTTGGAGCGCATGTAAGAATTCGGGAGACACTAAAATGACCGATAGCGGCAATCACGTAGGTGAAATAAATCAAAAAATTTCATTGGTTTCCGCGGCTCGTGCGGCAAAGCTACCTAGACCCACCAAACTGAGTGCTATTGATGATTTAAGTCTAAAGACCATGCTTAAGCGCCACAAAATTAGTGACGCCGAATACAAAATCATCCTTCAAATTGTTAAAACGGCCCCCACGATGACCGAGTTGGGAGTTTTTTCAGCTATGTGGTCAGAACATTGCAGCTATAAAAGCTCACGCTTTCATTTAAAACGATTTCCCACAACGGGCAAAGATGTGGTGGTTGGTCCTGGTGAAAATGCGGGAGTGGTTAGGTTGCATGGACACATGTGTCTTGCTTTCAAGATGGAAAGTCACAATCATCCAAGTTATATCGAGCCCTACCAAGGTGCCGCTACCGGCGTAGGTGGCATCTTGCGAGACGTTTTCTGTATGGGTGCTCGACCGATCGCCAATTTAAACTGCCTAAGATTTGGAGAGCGTGATCACGAGCGCACACCGTATCTTGTGCCAAGAGTCGTCAAAGGGATCGGTGACTATGGCAACTGTGTCGGTATACCAACAGTTGGTGGAAGTATCTCTTACGACAAAAGCTATAACGGTAACTGTCTTGTTAACGCCATGAGTGTGGGCCTGATTCGTGACGATAAGATCTTTAAGGGCTTTGCTTCTGGGGTGGGAAATCTTGTCGTCTATGTCGGCAGTGCCACCGGACGAGATGGAATTCATGGAGCCACCATGGCCTCGGATTCTTTTGAATCCAAAGCTGATAATCAAAAAACAACGATACAAGTAGGCGACCCCTTCGCCGAAAAACTATTGCTTGAGGCAACCCTTGAAGTCCTTGAGAAAAATCTTGTGGTAGGCATTCAGGATATGGGGGCTGCTGGCTTAACCTCGTCCTCCTTTGAAATGGCTGGACGAGCTGGTAACGGGGTCTATATCGATTTGGATATGATTCCCGTGCGTGCCATGGAAATGTCGGCTTATGAAATTCTCCTGTCTGAAAGCCAGGAGCGGATGCTCATGGTGATAGAGCCATCTAAGTGGCAGGCTCTAACAGATGTTTTGAAAAAGTGGCAGCTTGCTCACGCCATAGTTGGCGTGGTCACGGAGACAGGACATATGCAAATCTCGCGCAATGGCCTTCTTGAAGTTGATCTTCCAGTTGCGCCATTGACGGATGCGGCCCCAGTCTATCAGCGCCCGGTTGCTGCTCCAAAGGCTCGGGTTGAGGGATCGACTGCGCTGTCTGATATTGAGACTCGAATTGTCAAAGACAAAGATTTTGCAAAAAAGACATTTTTGCTCTCACTTGCCGATGGTGGATCCAAAGAAAAAATCTATGAGCAGTATGATCGTCACATCGGCGCGAAATCGGTTTTGGGTCCAGAGCATGGCGGCGCAGCCGTTCTTTGGATCCGTTCAGAAGAGACAGCCGACAAGCCGTGGATTGGTGTTGCCGTGTCTGCCGGCTGTAATGAGCGGAGGGTCAAAAACAATCCTTTGATTGGCGCTGCTGAGGCTGTGTTGAAGTGTGCCCGGCAGATTTGGGCTGCAGGCGGAAGGCCTCTTGCAATCACCGATTGCCTAAATTTCGGAAGTCCAGAAAATCCTGAAGTGATGCGTGAGTTTTCTGACAGTGTGGACGGCATCTCAAAAGCTTGTATAGAGCTAGAGGTGCCGGTGGTGAGCGGTAATGTAAGTCTTTACAACGCAACGGGAGCCATTGGAATTCATCCGACCCCTATGATTGGGATGGTTGGTCGCGTCGACGATGTGAGAGCAGTAACACCAGCCGTCACAGCCAAGGATCTAGATGCAACAATACACTTGCTGGCTCCAGCAGCATTTAAATCTTCATT
>CAMDGW010000174.1 GCA_945897695.1 Pseudobacteriovorax antillogorgiicola
CATTGCACCGTTCAAAGCGCCTTGGGCGAGACCAAGCATCTGAGCAGCAATACCAATGCGACCTTCGTTCAAGGTTTCAATTGCAATCTTATAGCCTTTGCCCACTTCGCCGATCACGTTTTCTTTTGGCACTTTGACGTTATCAAACAATACTTCGCAGGTGGACGATGCGCGAATGCCAAGTTTTACTTCTTTTTTGCCAACCGAAAATCCCGGCATGCCACGTTCACAGATAAACGCGGTAATGCCCTTGTAGCCAATGTCCGGATTTGTGTTTGCAAACACCACAAATATATTTGCCTCTTTGGCGTTGGTAATGAAGATCTTCTTACCCTCTAGACGCCAGTGAGTTCCCTCGTCATGGGCACGAGCTTTCATCGCGAATGCGTCAGAACCACTGTTTGGCTCTGTTAAGCAGTAAGAACCGACTTCCTTGGAAACCAAGCGAGGAAGATACTTCTTGCGCTGCTCTGCACTGGCATAGCGATAGAAGATGTTATTGACCAAAGTGTTCTGGACGTCACAAAGCACTGACACCGAAGGATCAACCTTCGCAAGTGCCTCGATCGCAAGAATCGACATAAAAAAACTGCCGCCAGCTCCGCCAAACTCAGTCGGTGCTTCAATGCCCATGAGTCCCATTTCAAAGAGACCGTCGATAATGGACTTATCCATTTTCTCAGTCTCATCCATTTCCATGACTTTTGGCTTGATGGCGCTTGCTGCAAATTTTTCGACTTCGGTGACAAACATTTGCTCGTCGTCAGACAGACGAGTCAGTGGACCTAAATGCATGAATGCTCCTCCGGATACGTTCTTTACGGATGAGCATTTGTTTTATCTGCTTTTTTGGAACTTTGCACTATTTTGGGCCTTAAAGCCTTGCGGGGACGGTTTTGAACTGATTCAAAGCGGCGCACAATATTCTCGCTAAGGTCTGCGACCTGATCCATGGTGGATTTGACAGCATTAATGCCCAATTTCTCGGCATTTTTAGACTCAGACGCCAGTGCAGCCGCCAACTCCCATGCTTGTGTAGAGAGTCTATCGGTCTTGCTGATGAGGTCTTGATTGGCAAGGCGAAGCCAAGAGTCTTCACTCGGGTGGAGTGAAGGCACTGAAATCACTCTAAAATAATCACTTAGAGCCCTCGTTGCGGCATGCTCTCGTGCATGCTGTAGATTTACGCCAAGCCTCGTCTGACAGCTACCGCTTGCAGACCAGTTTTCATCTGCTGTACCAAGAGAATCATAGTCAGCCTTTAATTGTTCTCGCTCCTTGGCGATGGTGCCAAGATCGTTTTTAAGCGCCGTCTCTAGCTGCTCCAGATGGCGTTTACGAGAGGCTAGATCAACAAGATGCTTGGCCTCAAGATCAAGGGAGTCTCGCTTGGAAATGCCAGAAAATCTGGCCTGAAGCAAACGAAGCCACATTTTCCGATTTTGAAGCGCAGTGTATTCTGCTGCAAACGTTCTTAACTTTGATGAAAGCTGCTTTGCCCACCAGCCAATGGCTGCATCCATTCGGCCATGACTTTGGGTTTTTTTGGAAATCTGAGTGACTTTATCGCAATCGATGGCAATTCTCGCCAGATTCATATCGATCTGATCTCGGTCTGAATTGACGGCATCTTGTGCCTGAGGATCTGGATTACGCGCAACGACGCGTGCGAGGGTGACGAGGGTGCCCTCAATCTTTGTAAGTTGATAGTCCCAACGTGTGGTTCGGCTCATAGACGGTTGCCTCTGTATCTTTTCTTGGTTTTCGTCTTTCCGATTTTTATTTGGTCTATTTTTACATTGGCGACTGCAGGAGACACGTTCACGGTTTCGCTTTTGACTTCAAAAGCTTCCTCGCGCGAATCGTTATACTGCTGGTTTTTCATTTCTTTTATGACCTGCCTTGCGGTGACGAGTCGTTCGCTTGCAAGTTTGGCTCCACCCGTGAGCTTGTGACTGATTTCATTGGTCACGCTGACCACGTCCTGGAGCTCTGGCGTTGGTTTTTCTGGGCTTTTGGACCTTCGCTCAATCTCTAGGGATTTGAGCCAAGCCCGCATTGCATCGTTTTTTGATGTTTCGCTGCGCACTCGAGCCCTCAGAGCTGTGACCCGTTCCGTGCCGCGTTCAAACTCGCTAAACGCCGACATGAGATCTCTTTGACTGACGACTTTTGCGTCGCTTGCCTTACCTATTTCAGCGCGAGCAATGAAGTCTTCGACAACATCTCTAGCCTTTCGTACATGCGCAAGCTCTTGCTCAACCTTGATCAGCTGACGACGAATAAACGAAAGCCGCCAAATCGAAATAAGCCACCCGGTCGACTGTACGGCGGCACTTTGAGTCCAATCTGCTGCACGCTGAGTCAGGTTTGATACTTCTGTTAACTTTTTTTTCATGTCGCTTACGAACTTAGTAACTATTTTCTGCTCCAAGCGCGAATAATCACCCATCACCGGTAGATCGACTTGGCTCAGAGGATTATTCTGAATCTTGGCCGGTACCATAATCGCTTTAATCTTTTGCGCATGACCGAGAGCGTTGCGAAGCTGGTCGAGACGCTCCGAATAGTCCGATTCAGAAATTTCACGACAACGCATAGCGTCGTGAAGGTCGACTTCCATCGATTGAAGGCGATGAAGAAGATCATTTATTTTCGTCTGATGATTTGATGGGATCATCGCGATATGGATCACTCCGGGAAATTGATAAAATATGCCCTAACACTATTTTCTCTTACCGGGCTGCCTTCGACGACAGGAAGAATTTTCCCAGCACCCACTCAGCGATGGTGCTGAGTGGAAGGCTCTCAAAGATCTGATATGAATGGCTTATTCCGTTCTGCGCCGAAACCTAGCGACGATCTATAGCGTTGTATTTCTTCGGTCAGACTGCTATTTTTGCCGTCAAATCAACAGGAGAGCCACTCATGACCTCAGAACGATCTAAAAAGCCCCTGATTCAAGCCGCTCGTGGGGAAGAGCCAGATCGCTGGCCTGTATGGTTTATGAGGCAAGCGGGACGCTACCTCCCAGAATACCGAGCAGTTCGTGCAGATGTTGATTTCGTCACCATGTGCCGAAGACCTGACCTTGCTGCAGAAGTCACCTGGCAGCCACTTCGTCGTTATGACCTTGATGCGTCGATCATTTTTTCAGATATCCTCATTCCCTGCACCGCCATGGGCCAGGAACTTACTTTTGATAAGGGACACGGACCAAAACTAAGTGCCCCCGTCAGGACTATGGCTGACGTTAAAAGTCTGAAGCGTGCTGATGCCAACAAAGACCTTGGCTACGTGGGCGATGCCATTAGCCTCACAAAAACAAAATTAAAGCCTGCACAAGCTATGATTGGCTTTGCTGGAGCACCGTTTACGGTCGCCAGCTACATGATCGAGGGTCAGGGCTCCAAGGAATTCACCGAAGTCAAAAAATTAATTTTTTGTGACCGTCCTGTCATCACAGCGCTTCTCGAGAAGATCTCGGAAGTCACTGTGGATTACCTGTTGATGCAAGTGAAAGCAGGTGCTGATGCACTCATGCTCTTTGACACTTGGGCCGGCCAAGTAAGCCCTGCTATCTATAAAGAACTGATTTTTCCCTCAACAAATCAAATACTCGCTCAAGTAAAAAGGGCATCAGGTGTTCCCGTGATTTACTTTCCCGGTCAGGGCAGTGACCGGATGTATGAACTAAGTGGCTGCGCCGCTGATGTTATCAGCGTGGATTGGCGCACACGGTTATCGAATGCTGGAAAAATCCTAAAAGGTGTCGGCCTAGACGTGACGCTACAAGGAAATCTTGATCCACAAGCACTTCTTGCGCCGGAAGAGGAGCTTCGCAGCCTAGTTCGCGCCATGAAAGAGGAAGCAAAATCTGCTGCACGCGCCCATATATTTAACGTGGGCCATGGATTGCTGCCACACACCCCTCCTGAGTCCTTATCTATTGTCATTGACGAACTAAGGAAGTGAGACTTTTTATGAACCTAACACTCGTATTTTTAGCCATGGCAATGGCGACAGCCTGCGGCCAGGTTTCTCCTTCATCATTGACCTCGACTCACGCAGCAAGCCCCGTATGGACTGATAGGGATGACTGCCGTGGAGTGGCTCAAGGCATACTCGCCTACTGCAAGTCTGGAGACTGCAAAGGTGTGGTCACGTCCAACATTGGTTTTTGTGTGACGGATGACTGCAGGGCTATGATTTATAAAAATGTGGGATACTGCAGAACAGAAGACTGCAAAGCTTATGTTTTCAACAACCGGGGCCTCTGCCAGAGCAATAACTGTAGCGCGG
>CAMDGW010000175.1 GCA_945897695.1 Pseudobacteriovorax antillogorgiicola
CTCGTCATGGCTTACGGCGGATCAGCAAAGTCACGAGGATTGAAAGTAATCATCGCTGGCGCTGGAGGTGCCGCTCACCTACCAGGAATGATGGCTGCGCACACTGTTCTTCCAGTTATTGGAGTACCTTGTCCGGTTGGCGCAATGCAGGGGGAAGATGCCCTCTGGTCGATCGTCCAGATGCCGAAAGGAGTGCCCGTTGCCACAGTCGCGATCGGAAACGGATGGAATGCAGGAATTCTCGCCGCCCAGATGCTCGCCATCGGAGACTCGAGCCTGGCAAAAAAAATCAGCGAGATGCTTGAGCTGCACAAATTAGAGATGGAAGAAACTGTAAATCAAATGAACGAAAGAATGGGTTAAAACCACAAAAAATGATTGCCGTTAAACAAAAAATTATCGATTCCCTCATCGCAGACCTCACTCATGAAAGAGATGTCCTAAGTCGAGCAGCGGAAACAGCGCATGCGGAAGCAACTCACCCGGAGGCAAAACCTGAGAATCGTTATGACACCCGAAGCCTTGAAGCCTCCTATCTAGCAGGCGCACAGCAGGCTCGCGTTGAAGAGCTGACTGCAAAGATCGAGATCATTCGAAGTATGACACTGCATCCTTTTTCCCGTACTGATCAGATTGCCCCATCAGCCTTAGTTCAGCTTGAATCTGACGGGAAAATATTGGAGTACTTTCTGACAGCATGGGTTTCTGGGTATACCTACAAAATTGATAGCCGAGAAATAAAGGTCGTATCGGCACAGTCCCCATTTGGTGCAGCCCTTAATGGCAGGACCGTGGGCGAATCAATGACTTTTCGTGTCGCCAATCAAGACAAAGAATTTGAAATCTTAAATATTATCTAAATAATAGCTAAAGACACTAATTGCCATTACCGGCAGAGCTATGCTGATGCCTGATACGTTCGTCTTCTACGATATAAACGACAGTTTGAGCGATGTGGCACGCAATATCAGCAATACTTTCGAGCTTATTAACCATCAGAATTAGGTGAATACCCATTTCAACATCTAATTGGCCCTTTCTCACATGGTCAATTACTAGCTGATAGGTCTGATCCTGAAGTGCATCGACGATATCATCCATGGCCGGCACTGTTTTTGCTATCTTAGGATCACGGTTACTCACTGAGGTGATCGCTCGCTCATAAACTGAAAACGCCTTGGTGGTCATATCCTGCAACAAATGCCAGCCTTCCGCACATTCAGTTCGTAATTCACGCGTCTCAATTGCATGTCTGGCCACGTATTCAATGCAGTCGCCAATGCGCTCCAAAGCTGAAGCCACGTCAATGGCACCGAACATGAATCGCAAACTTGGACCCATGGGTGCACGGTTAGCTACAAACAGCATCGAAAGATCATCTAAATCAATTTCGATAGCATCGACTTTTTCATCACCTGCAACAATAGACTTAAGAAGTACGAAATCCGCACCATCAAGACCACGTTTTAATCCTACAAACTGCTGCAGTACCGTCTGCATGAGTTCTTCCAATTTGCCACTAATGGCCTGCAGCTCGCGTTCTCCAGCAGATTTTTGGGGCATATTGTAATCCCTTACGGCGGTCAAAAGTCGATTGAAGTGTCTAATAATAGTATATTTTTTGGATGGTAACTTTGCAATGGTCCGAAAACAAAGGTTGTTATATAGGATGCTATTGTTTCGGGCACTTAAATAATAGGCGTAAGCCTTCAAGAATGGATCGGGAAAAGAGCATGAGCGTAGACCTACAAAGTGTCGTAATCTCCAGAACATCGGGCGATCGCTGGGTTGCACACCATGTGCCATCAGGCCGCAAGGTTGAAGGGGAAACCATGGAAGCTGCCGAGCAGGCCATGCGTGAGGCTTTGGGGATAAATCAAGACGGACGCTTTGAAGAACCCCAGACCAGCAACCGTTTTGGGGGCATTGCCCAGGCCATCGCACTTTTTCTTGAGGGTCCCGTTTCGGAGGCCTTATCCTTTCATTCAGGCTTTGCCCGCCTTGATGCTTTTGAGGCGGGTGTTGCCCATATTAGACTGGGTGGTGGCTGTCAGGGCTGCCCTTCGTCTCAGATTACCCTTTTTAACGGTGTTAGAAATCAACTCCAGCAGCGGTTTGGCGAAGATACTATTGTTGATATTGTTCCTTCCATGGAATGATTTTGGAGTACGTGGATTGACCTTTTATTTCGAAAATTTTGCCGAAATTTCTACCGGAGCGTTGAAGCTTGTTGACTTAAGAAGTCCGGGCGAATTCGCGCAAGGTTCGATGCCACATGCAGTCAACGTTCCGCTGTTTTCAGACCAAGAGCGGGCAATGGTCGGCACCACCTACAAACAGAGCGGTCAACTTGACGCCATTCAACAGGGTCTTGAGTTTGTCGCCGATAAAATGCCAGCATTTTTGGACCAACTGGCCGAGCTGGCTGGAGAACAGCGAAGAGTCGCCATTCACTGCTGGCGCGGCGGTATGCGAAGTGGTTCGGTTGGCAAACTTCTTGAAGTCGTAGGGATAACACCAATTGTTTTACAAGGTGGTTACAAAGCCTACAGAAACCGGGTACTGCAGCTCATTCAAGAGATGTCAAACCATCGGCTATTGGTGCTAAACGGCAGAACCGGCTCAGGAAAAACTCAGTTAATCCATGAGCTAAAAAATCTTCAGGCTCCAGTGATCGACTTCGAGGGATTGGCAAAACATCGTGGTAGCGCATTAGGACATCTGAACATTCAATCTCTGCAACCAACGCAGCAGCAGTTTGAAAATCAATTAGCGAACGCTTATTTTGACGTACGTCGGCATCCGATCGTCATCGTCGAAATAGAGCAAAATATCGGCAAGATCCAAATGCCGTATTCATTAAGAGAGCACATCACAAAATCAGACATGGTCCTGATCGAGAGGGACCTGGACGATCGTGTTAAACACATCGCTGCAGAATATGCCCCAACTTGGACCGAGCAAGACTACGAAAAATTTTCCTTAGGTATTCTGCTGCTGAAAAAGCACCTGCAAGGGGACATGTTTGAACGGATTATTTCACACGTCAAGAAGCTTGAATTTAATGACGCAATTCGGCTACTAATCACTCATCGTTATGACAAATGCTACGATAAATCCATCAAGCGGCAGACAGCCCACATCATTGGGACCATCAATATGTCGTCGAGTAGCGACCAAGCGGCACTCCGAATCTTGGAGCTCGCTTCAAACAAAACGCAAGCGGCACTCAGCTGATTTAATAACATGACCTATAATATTACTGCGTGGAAATTTGCGGCGCACGGTGGCTAGCGCCTCTTGCGATCTCTCCGGGGAAACCGCAAAAAGAATGCCCCCCGATGTTTGTGGATCCAAAGCCAACCACCTAAACTCTGGTGCTACGACTCCAAAATCAACCTCATTTTCCACATAGCGCAGGTTTGTTTTATGCGCTCTGTTTAGTACTTCTGCCTTAAGCAATTCAAGAGCGCCATCCAGGGTTGGCAATGACTTCACGTCGATCTCAACTGTGATGCCACTTGCACGAGCCATCTGTACTAGATGCCCCGCCAATCCAAATCCTGTGATGTCAGTACCTGCCTTAACGCCAAAACCATCAAGTAATTCAGGGACTTTATTTAGAATTTTCATGCTTGTTACCGCATCATTTATCGATGACTCAGAGGCCTTTTTTATCTTTAGGCCAGAAGTGATGGTCCCAGTCCCAAGGGGCTTTGTCAAAATCAGAACATCCCCTGCTCTCAGTCCTGAGTTTGTCCAAACGCTGTCTGTTGCTACAAACCCAGTTACTGAAAACCCCAGCTTCAGAGTCTCATCATCAATACTATGGCCACCAACAAGCGAAGCGCCAGCCTCATGGATTTTGTCGACGGCCCCTTGCATCAGTGGTTTAAGTAAATCGAGTGGCAGTGTTGATGCGGGGAAAGCCAAAATTGTCATTGCAGTCTTTGGAAAACCGCCCATTGCGTAAACATCAGAAATCGAATTCGCGGCGGCAATCGCGCCAAAGTCATATGGATCGTCAACAATAGGTGTAAAAAAATCGAGCGTCTGAACCATGCACCTTCCGTTGCCAAGATCCCAAACACACGCATCATCCATGGTTGATGTACCCACCACGAGATCAGGGGCAGAATTCAACTGCAATCCGCCAAGCACAGCCCGCAATTCATCTGCTGGCAGCTTTGC
>CAMDGW010000176.1 GCA_945897695.1 Pseudobacteriovorax antillogorgiicola
GGAGCAATTCCTGTCAGCAAACCCTGTTCCAGTAGGCGAATTTTCTCCCGCTGTTGCTTCAGTTCATTTTCAATTTCACTCATTCGTGACATAATTCTCGCCTGTTGCAGGTAGAGCTCGTCATCTTTCTTTGTCACCTCAGCATGAGGCCCACCCGCTGGCTGCGTAACTGGCTTTTCCAGAGACGCCGTTTGAGTATCCTTAGGGGCAACTGCCTCCTCGACTTTTGCAGCGTTATCACCTGAACTAGAACAACCAAAAATTATTGCTGCCGATGCTGCAGAAATGGCTAAAAAAATTGATTTCATTATTTGCTCCTCAACATTAAATTGCATCGGCCTGACTTAGGCGTTGTATGAACACCTGGATGTTCTGTAGCTGACTTTCCGACAAACTCAAAAACTGAATGCCTAATTTAAAACTTCTTATATTTCTGATCGATCCATCTATAGCCCCGACTTGATCATTAAGACCGCGAGACCAGCGTAAAGAAACATCAATCGCAGTTGGCGCCGTCATTGGTAGACAAAGCGTCGCAGGCTCGACGGGACGCGCAGACTCGACAACGCGGCTCACTGAAGGAAATCGGAAATGAAGACCCGCTCCTCCTAAACCTATGTCAGAGATTGGGATTAGGGACGACAAATCCCTGGCTGATTCAAAAATCGGTGGTCCCGCGAAATCCAAATGGTCCGTAGGAAGATTTTTAAAAGACATGAAAGCCAAAAGATTTTCACTAACTCCGAAGCGAGCATTCTTTCGTCGCTCTACACTTTCCAGATAGTCTGGGAACGCAAAAACACAGCCCTGACGGTTAATCTTAAGAATTTTTGAGTAAAACTGAACTTTCTCTGATCGAAGAATAAACTCAATCTGAAACGACCCACCGCTATTCTGAGTTAGATGTTGAAGCCCGCGTTCGCTGATATTACTTATTTTAACACCAGCCATATTAAGCCCAGGAATCTCTGTCACCGCCCTGGCTTTAACCGCAATCAGCGAAACATCTAAAGACCGTATTATGAAAGGAATGCCCGATTGACCGACTAATTCAAGTAGCCGCGTCACCTTCTCGGGAGAAGTGATTCGAATTTTGGGTTGTACTGACGAGTTTGTCACGCCTAGAAACCTCAAATGACGTAATGATCATTATCCACGTCGTAACACCAAGAACAAAACCGCTATCCTGCAACACGTTCTGCGTTAAACCGGCCAAAACCGTGACCGCAATAACAACGGAAATCGCCTGCTTTGTTGCTTTCGATCTGATCTCAATTTTGGACCAAGACCTTAACCAAAGAAACATTCCCCCGAGACCTACGATTCCAAAGTCAGCACCACACTGAAGGAAGGTGTTATGCGCTAACCTAATGTTATCATCTGCCTGATATGCAAAATAATAGGCCGAAATTGCCGACTTAGGTCCCCCCGGTCCCATTCCGAACCAAAAATTGTCTTTGAAGACCTGCCAATGAACCGCCCAATGGATGGAGCGCATGTCTCCGCCAAAACCCCGACTAAGCAACTCCGAATAACGCTCAAAAACACCGATTTTCGCCGCCAAAATCAGTAGAAGTAATGACATCACACCTACCTCCCTCCAGCGCAGCTTCCACAGTCTGATGGGCACAATCAAGAGGCCACCGACAAGAGCCGTTAGCTGCGGTCCACGGGAGCCCGAAATAAGTAAAACAAAAGCTGCACTGAGGGCAGACGCTAACCAGGCAATTTTTTCCTGCCTACTTATCGACACCATAAAGAAATGAATCGATGCCACTAAGGCTAGGACCTGACAGTAACCCAAAGTAAGTGGATGCCCCATAAACCCGCTAACACGGTAAACCCCATATGCAAACCTATTTTCGCCCAAAAAATGACCAAACCCATGGGCCCAGTCAACTCCAATCTGACGCTGAATCAGACAGTAAGCTGCATTTACCACAGCGCTCAAAGCGTAAGCGGTAGAAAAAATCCTCGAATTTTGATCTGACGCTCCCACCCTCCACCAAAAAGATAGGTAGACAAACCAAAGGAGGACGTATTTCACAAAAAAATTACCAAGACTCCTAATCAGGGCGTTCTGGTCAATACTTCCTGATAGCGTGCCAGCAGCGCACGCTGAAAAAGCAAGGCATAACCAAAATACCGCAGCGGCGCGTGACACTGGCATGAGCGCTTTTATAAATGCTTTCCCGTTTGACCCAACCTTCTGAAATTCTTTGGAGCTCCATAAGGAAATTGCGAGTACAATCATTAATAATCCGAGCACATACCCAGAAAACACTGGCACAAATAGTGCTGGGGCCGATAGAATTAGCAATATGATCGAAAGCATTTTCACTTTTTTCAAGTTCCTAGTCCGGGATAAACATTGGCACTTTGCTACTTATCTTACCTTCATTATTTTTCTTTCTGCTACAACAGTTGCTAGATCCGGATTTTCATCTGAATCCAATTTTTCAGAAATCACTGAAACACCTCCCATTGCTTTTCCGTCATCTTACATAGGCGTCTTACTCAATCAAAATCACCCATACAGCTATGGGGAAAGTGCCTATTCTGAGGGCGGGCCCTCTTGGGGCGCAGAGTATCGCTTTTTTTACAAAGACACCTGGACGCTTGCCATTGCCGGGTCATTCAAACAGCTAGATGACGCCTCAAGAAGTGACGCGCCGATTTTTTCCCTATCACAGGAAACACTCCGACTGGTGCGACTCTATCACCCATGGTACTTCGCCATCGGAGCCCGACTTCTTTATTTTGTGCCAGTCAGACGCATTATGTTGCCCTACGAGCGCGATCAAACGAGATCCATCGATACAGGTGCTGCGGTAACCGTAGCAACAATTTGGAAAGCTTCAAATAGCACGGCTTATCTCTTGAGCGCAAATCGATGGCGCTCACTTTCGACCAGCAAAAAGCAAGGTATCGAAGTTGTTGCCACAGCCCTTTTTACGATCCGATAAAATTTTCATTTAGACGGACAAACTGGCAGTCTGACCCTGGCAACCCACCCATATCGCTGAGATGCCCAGACGCGCGATAAACCGTAAGCATCCTTATATTCGGTTGTTTCCATGACACGAGTAAAATTCGCCCCAGCGCTCAATACGATGGAGAATTTATGCGTCATAATCCGATCAAGTTGTGAAGGACTTTCGTCACCACGAGTCACCAAAAAAATTCCATTTTCTGGACTAGCCGTCTGGCAACGCTCTGCACTTTGGCAAAGTCCAGTACCGGTATCTTTAAGACCAAGACCTGACAGAAAATCCTTGAATCGACGTGATTCCTGTTCGAATGGTAGATACCCCGCAACAATCACTCGCTCAATGCAACTATCCATTTCTTTCACTGTGGCTGTGATTTTCTCTTCAAGCAACGAATACCAAAGACCAGATTGATCAATTCTTGATGGCATTTGCACGTCAAACACCAAGATTGCTCCACCATCAGCCTCAACTGGATAAAACACCATGTGGCCATCAACACCAAATTGAGAATAGTTTTTTATTCCCTCTGGAATATTGAGATGCTTTAACGGCTTTGAAACCGCCACTGCCAACAGGCGCTCCTCGCCAGATTCACTAAGATTTTCGATCTTAACATCACGCCAGTCATATCGATTCATGGCGCCAGACCGTAGAATCATCTTGTCAGATTCGGAGACACTGCCAGCGCGACGCATCGCATTCTGCATCATAATTATGTCAGGCCGAAGATCCCTCAAAGTGGCGTCAATTAGCTCAAGACGATCTCGCCTAAACTGCCAGTCACCACTCCATGACTTCCCCGTGCGTGACTGCTCCTGCTGACTAAACATATCAATAGAAGCTAAAGTCAAAACACGTTCACTGTAACCAGAGGGCCCATCAACCGTCAAACATGATGACAGTAAAAAAAAGCCTACAGTTGCAACTAATCGAGGGCGCCTTTGCATTTTTAGCAACCAATGTGACGACTAATGACTAGGCGCTGGATTTCACTGGTACCTTCACCGATCCTGAGCAAAGCGGCATCGCGATAGTGACGTTCAATGGGATACTCTTTCATCAGGCCGTAACCACCAAAAGTCTGCTGACCCTCGCGAGCACAAAACTCTGCAACTTCCGAGCAGTAAAGTTTTGCCATGGCTGCAACCTTGCCAAATGATCTCCCTGTTTGCTTCTGCC
>CAMDGW010000177.1 GCA_945897695.1 Pseudobacteriovorax antillogorgiicola
CACATCCCGCAACCAAGCGCAGCGCGGTAGGCGACTAAAATCATGGTGTTATAAAAATAAACTCAACCCTGTGGATAGATTTACGAAAGACCAAGGGGGAGACAAAATCCCTGTAAAATTAATGAGACATAATCGCTAAAAATTCACAGAATCACTTGAAATGTCATGTGGAGTAACCAGCAATATCGTCCCGTCTTAATTAACCACCGATATCGCGAATTCCTTTGAATCAAAAGACACACAAACCGGTAAGCCAATACATTGGAAACTATGACTTAATGGATACGACGGATTAATTCCCGGAAAGATGTCAGAAAAAATTTTTATCAAATCAATCCAGCACCAGGTTCGCCAGAGCTTTCACCCACCTTGGATCAGAATTGACGCAAGGGATCAGAAGAAAATCCTCGCCTCCAAGCGCCTTCCAGTCACTTCGCGCACGGTCACCAATCTCTTCGATCGTTTCAAGACAGTCGGAGACAAACGATGGGACGACAACAGCTAGCCTGGTGACGCCGCGAGACCGCAATTCAGACAAAATTTTGTCTGTGTATGGCTTGATCCAAGGGGTTCGCCCAAGACGACTTTGAAAGCTGACTGAGTACTGAGATTCAGGTAACGCAAGGTAGCTAGCGAGTCGGCGAGATGTGGCAAAACACTGAGCGCGGTAACAAAACCGATTTTTTGTTGTTAGTTGCTTGCAGCAATTGGCTTCTGTTAAACAATAACCGCCCGTCGAATCCTTAACATGACTTTCTGGGAGTCCATGGTAACTCATTAGAACATGATCTGCTTTGAATGCTGCTAGGCGGTCTCGGGCCAAGTCACCCTGAGCCGAAATAAAACCCTCATCCGCAAAAAAATCGCCGACAATTCGTACCGCAGGAATCACTGTTCTCTGTGACAGTATTTCTTTGACTCGGGCTATCCCGGACCCGGTCGCCGAACTGCTGTACTGGGGATACAGAGGAACAACAATCAATTCATCAACTTTGTGATGGTCCAGCAGTTCGCCAATTGTGGTATCAAGTGACGGACTTCCATATCGCATGGCTAATCGAACGAGGTACTTTGATCCCAGATGACCTTGAAGTGCCGCCGCAAGCTCCTGACCATTAACGAGTAGTGGCGAGCCTTTTTCTGTCCAAATTGATTTATAGGCGTGGGCAGATTTAGGCGCTCTAAACGGGACAATGATAACGTTCACCAGGATCCAGCGTAGGATCCAAGGAATCGTCAACACACGACCATCCGTCAAAAATTCCCGCAGATAACGGCGCACATCCGAAACTGACGTTGATCTTGGCGTACCCACATTGACAAGCAATACTCCAGTGCGCGCTACAAAATTAATACCGGTATCGATCATAAAACCAAAGTCTCCTGGCTGATATTTCGAAGCAATTCCACACCCAACTGCACCCCCTGCCCTGTGCCTCCAACATCACCCAAGGCTCCCATCGCACGGTCTGTCCAGCAGTAAAGATCAAAATGCACCCATGGAGTATCCGCTTTAACAAATCTTTGAAGGAAAAGTGCCGCTGAAATCGCGCCGCCAAACCCACTATCGCTAGCATTTGCCAAATCTGCAAAAGAGCTCTTAAGTTGAGACCTGTAATTTTCCCAAAGTGGAAGGCGCCATGCTGGATCGCCAGTCACAGCGCCACTTCTAAGCGCTAGATCGGCGAGACCGTCGTGATTAGCAAACATCCCTGCAATTTCGGCTCCCACCGCAACACGCATGGCTCCGGTGAGGGTAGAAAAATCGATAAGGGCTGCGGGGCGCGAATCTTCTTGTTTATTGGTCGCCACATCCATGACATCTGCCATCACAAGTCGCCCCTCGGCATCAGTATTGTGAATTTCAACCGAAACGCCGTTGCGCGCGGTTAAGACGTCGCCAGGTCGAAAGGAGTGCTGATCAACAGCGTTTTCTGCAAGTGCCAAGTAGAGATCGCAGGCAACATCTGACTTAGACTCCACAAGCCAGTTAGCAATACCCACCACACTCGCACTGCCGCCCATGTCTTTTTTCATCAGTCGCATACCGCTAGCTGGCTTGATGTCAAGACCACCTGTGTCAAAGGTAACGCCTTTACCAATGAAAGCTAGCGGACGCTTTAGCCGGTGTTTTCCCTTAGGGCGATATTTTAGGTGAACCATATGTGATTGATTCACGGCACCTTGACCGACTCCGTAATGTAAATTCATATTTTCTTTTAGTAATTTTTCAGGCCCCCAGATGTCGACAGACATCTCCGGACAGCCTTTAAACCATTTCATGATAAATTCCGCATAAGTTGATGGATTTAGTTTTGCGGCATCGAGATTCACAAGATGACGTGCGAGATTTACCGACTCCCCCACGGATTTTGCCGTAGCAATCATCTGCTTGGTGACACCGAATGCAGTGATCTTAAAATGTGGGTAAAGTGACCGCCCCTTGATCACGTGAATAAAGCGATAGCTTGCCAATTCAAGGCCCGTCAATGCGCCCAATATTTCTTCTTCTGTGCAGTCATGAAAAAAAATACCAAGATGCTTGATCCCCTGAGCATCCTTTAACGATTGCCAAAGTCCCCCTACTTTATCCCGCATGTAGGCGTATCGGCTCTGGCTCAGCAGGCCGTAGTGATGGGATTTTTGTTTGGAATGTCCCTCATCTTTGGAGTGACTCATCAATTTACGAGATCTAATCAGCCAAACTGGTGCGCGCCTTGTTTGCAGGAAAATGGAATCAAGAGTCTTATTATCAATAATAGACTTTTGCCAATGATCGATGACGTCATGAAAGATCTCCCCTTGTCTCTTGGCAAAGTCAGAGGCCTCACTTCCAAAAATATGAAATTCCCCGTCCACACTGGACTGTCGTGGCACCGACTTCACGGCGCCAGCTTCGGTTATATGACTAAGAATGCCAAGACCCCGGCTAAACCCCCAGATGCCGTCCGCTAGGGTTTTGACTTTGGACGATGGTGATTGCTGGGACGAATTAGCCGAGCTTTTGGAAGATTTACCTTGAGACTTAGACTTGGGTTTAGACGATGCCATGATCGCGCCTCTTCACTAGGAGTTAAATGATAAACCTGAGAATTCCCCATCATGCCCTATTTGAACGGGCAGGTCACCCCCCATCGATAAGCTAGACCCCTGAATGTACAGGATAAAATCTGGCTTGCGTCATCCTCAACGTCCAGTATATAGAAAGCATCCTTGTTTTATTAAAATCTTAGGAGTGCCTATGCCAAAGGTCACCATAAAAACTGACAACAAAACCATCGATGTGAAGGACGGATATCCTTTAATCGATATGTGCGAAGACCATGATACGTCCATCCTTTTTGGGTGTCGTGACGGCGCTTGCGGAGCATGCATGATTCGCGTTCTCGAGGGCGAGCAGTTCATAAGTAAGATGCAGGATAACGAGCGCGACTTCCTTGAAACCATGGCTGCTGCCCCCAACGAGCGGCTTGCCTGCCAGTGCAAAGTTACTGGTGGCAATATCGTTATCGAAGTATCCGAGTAAATTGCAGCGTATGACTGGTCGGACTTCATTGAAAGTCAAAGCATTGAAGGCGCGCGTGGATGAAATCCTCTCGCGCCTTCAGGCGTTAAACCCCAATCCGCACTGCGAACTCTACTACGAAACGCCCTACCAGCTGTTGGTGAGCGTTGTTCTCTCAGCACAAGCAACGGACAAAAGCGTCAACGACGCCATGACTGAGCTCTATAAGAATAAGCTAGGTGTTGATGACGTCCTAAAAATGGGTGAAGCAGGGTTTTTATCAAGAATTCGCCGCATAGGACTTGCGCCCACGAAAGCAAAAAACGTCTTAAAACTTTCAAAGATCATAAAAGAAAATTTTAAGGGGGAAATCCCTCGTTCAAGAGAAGATCTAGAATCTTTGCCTGGTGTTGGCCGCAAAACTGCCAATGTCATCCTTGGAGAGATTTTTCGAGAACCCACTATCGCCGTTGATACCCATGTTTTTCGCGTGACTACCAGGCTAGGACTTCAAAAAGAATCCACCCCTGAAAAAGCAGAACTTAAGCTACTTGAGGTCATAGATTCCAAGTGGCTCCCCATGGCCCATCATTGGTTTATTTTGCATGGACGTTACACCTGCATG
>CAMDGW010000178.1 GCA_945897695.1 Pseudobacteriovorax antillogorgiicola
GCCAGCTCCACCCATTGCCAGACACGGTATCAGCCCAAACCAATGCGATACCGCCAGAGAGAATCATCGCCATTCGGTAACCAAAAACGCTAAGAGACGAGCCAAGGCCGCGTTCTTCCGAATGCAAAATGTCTGTGCGGTACGCATCAATCACCACATCTTGAGATGCAGAAAGAAATGCAATCAAAAGAGCTGTGAGGGCAACGAGTTGGGTTTGTTCACTTGGTCGAAAGTTTGAGATGAGCGCCAAGCTTCCAGCAAGTCCAAGCTGAATCAATATCAACCAGCCTTTGCGGCGGCCAAGGACGGGCGGCTCAAAGCGGTCCATCAGAGGGGCCCACAGAAACTTGAACGTATAGGGTAGTCCGACCAGGCTAAAAAAACCGATTGTGGCGATGTCTACATTATCTATTGTGAGCCAGGTTTGAAGGGCTGTTCCAGAAAGCGCCAACGGCAATCCGCTGGCAAAACCAAGAATCATCACCATGGTCAGCCGCCATGCTGGAGTTTGCAGTAAAGATCGGGCCATGGCGAAGTCCTCGCGGTCAAATATTAAATGACAAGATAAGCTTTCTGAAATTTTACGGAATTTGGACTTTGTAGTCACCAAATTTACAGGGTCGCTTGCGGATCTACATCGATTTTTACGCGAATATCGCCAGGTGGCTTTGCCGATAGCTGAGCAAGATGGCTTGCCACGGCTCGAGCGTGTTGAATAGATGGCGATAGGATCATGATACTTCGTCTGACACGACCGCGGATGATCTCGATCGGCGCGGGTGCTGGCCCTAAGACTTTGACTGCTCTGGCAAGCGCAGGCTCCCGCTCGAGTACGTCCCCAAGTTTGCCTTCAAGCTCGTGACACCAGTGGTCCAGTTTTCTCGCGTCAGGACCATTAAACTCAAATAGAATCATGCGCCCGTATGGCGGATAGCCCATAGCTTTTCTAAAAGACAACTCCGCCGCGGCGAATGCTGGAAAATCTTGCTGTAGTGCTTTTTGCACAACGGGGTGATTGGAGCGAAGACTTTGTACTATCACGTTACCTGCGATAGTTCCTCGGCCTGAGCGACCAGCTGCCTGAACAAGGAGTTGGAACGTACGTTCGCCGCCACGAAAATCTGGAAGCCCAAGTAGCTGATCTACTTCCAATATCGCAATCAAAGTAACATTTGGGAAGTCGTGGCCCTTGGCCAAAATTTGGGTTCCCACCAGTATATCGAGGTCGCCTCGTCTAAATTTTCCAAGTATCTCTGGCAAAACATGGGGATCTTGCACGGTATCTGAGTCCACGCGGGCAATCCGAGCAGTGGCAAGTGTCGCTCTTAAGTGGTCTTCTGCTTTTTGGCTGCCGTAGCCAACTACTGCCCAAGTTTTATCAGGATTTTCATCGATGATTTTTTGAATTGTTGTCGTGTAGTCGCAATAGTGACATCGCAGTGTTTTGCGACGGCCATGAACACTGAGACTGATGCTACAGTGCGGGCAGCCTGCAGCTTTACGATCTTCAACATTCAGTAAGTAGTAGGCGTAACCACGGCGATTCACGAGGACGATGCTTTGCTGCCCTTTTTCGAGGTTTTCTTTGAGCGCGGTAATCACTTCATCAGAGAAGGGCGAGTCGCGTTCGTCTACGGCGTCGCCACGCATAAGGGATATGGCTTTAAACGGTGGTTTACTCGGGATGGTTTTTATTTCTGGAAGCGGTTTTGTCGAGGCCCGCTCAGGCATTTCTAGCAGCCTATACTTGCCTATTTCCGCATTGTACCAGCTTTCCATGCTCGGCGTTGCCGAACCAAGTACGACAGTGGCATTCTCCATGCCGGCACGGACAATCGCTACATCGCGAGCGTTGTATAGGAGGCCGCTTCCCTGTTTATAACTACCATCATGCTCTTCATCGACGATGATGAGCTTTAGATTGGCAAACGGGCCAAAGACAGCAGATCTTGGGCCAATGAGCACGAGCGCCTCTCCGCGCCGCACGCGGTCAAGTTCTTGCCAGCGTTCATCATCTTCCATTGCGGAGTGCACCACAGCCACCAGTCCTGGAAACCGCTCTTCAAATATGCGCGTCATTTGTGGTGTGAGAGAAATTTCGGGCACCAGCACTAATGCTTGCGCCTTGTCGCCAGAGTCTCGCGCGTATTCAATGGCAGCGCGAATTGCGTGCAAAAATACTTCCGTCTTGCCAGATCCAGTGACACCAAAAAGTAAAAATGGTTTTCTTTTCTTTGGGTCTGTGGCTTTAAGACCCTCGTATTTAATGGACTGGACTGCCTGCGATTGACGTTCGTTAAGCTGTTGAAACAATGGCTCAGCACTTGTAGGTGAGTCAGCGGTCGTTATGATGTCAGGTGATAATTGCCGGGTATTGATTTTTTTTTCTCGAGCGATATCAATCCAGCCCTTACGTAGCCATGTTTTTACGAGTTCCTCTGAATCGGCTGGGGAAATGTTGCGATCTTTAAATTTCTTTTTTAACGTCGGCTGCGAGATGGTTTTTTTTCTCGCAAAGAAAGTCACAGGGCGCACTTCAAGGTCCTCTGGGGCTTTTGCGCCAAGCTCCGTAAGTTCGTAGGTTACCTTGACCGATTTTTTGCTGCTGGCTGGCAGCATGGTGCGCAGAACCTCGCCAATGGGGTGCATGTAGTAATTTGCCATCCACTGCGCAAGCTGCATGAGTGTGTGCGAGTACACGGGCTCCGCGTCGAGAACCGAGTTAATACTTTTAATCGCAAAGGGTTTGCCCTTACTATCCACCTTGGGCTTTTCATGGGCGCCAAGCTCGGAGGGCATGACAACACCTAAGGTTTTTGGCTGACTTCCAAATGGCACCAGCACCCGAACTCCTGCTGGCAAAGCCTGAGCATAAGAGTAGGTGAAGGTCTGATGGAGTGGGGTAGCCACTGCAATTTGGAGCTCAAAAGTCATAACTGCCTGTAATAATTTGTCTTTACATCGGACAGACTTTCCCGCGCATGGGATCTCACAATCCACGGACTGCAGTGAGAATGACCCGGAAAAGCTGTGTTTTCAAGGGTTTTATCGCTTTACAATCAGTTGACCTTTGGGGTAAGTTCCCCGTTCTATTTTGGGCTCCATAGTGGCAGCCCGATACTAACAAGGTTTTTTTCCGGAGGTACCCAATGGAAAACGTGGAACGCCCACGCCGCAAACGCCGCTTTGCTTCTCGCAAAAAGCGTACGCTCGACCCCAACCTGGTCATCGATTACAAGTATCCTGATGTTCTCAAACGCTTTGTTACCGAACGCGGCAAGATCATTCCTCGCCGTATTTCTGGAGCAACAGCTAAGCAACAGCGTCAGATCGCCCTTGCTGTGAAGCAAGCGCGTTTCCTCGGAATGCTTAATTACTCGGTGTCCCATCCTCATGAAAAAGGATTCACTGGCGAAATGGCTGCTGCGACGGTTATGCTCGCTGGCCGTGACTTTGGTGGACGCGGACGTTTTGATCGCGGCGAAGGCCGTGGTGACCGTGGCGAAGGCCGCTTTGCTGACCGCGGTGAAAGCCGTGCAGAAAGCAAGGGCGCGAGCGAGGAGGAATAACAGATGGCTAAGCGATGTGATATCACAGGCAAAGGCGTTTTGGTTGGACACCGTGTGTCCCACTCGAACATCAAGACTAACCACCGCTTTCTTCCAAACCTTCAGACCAAGCGTTTTTGGTCTGACGAATTGAAGAAGTTTGTTTCCCTCAAGGTGAGCGCGTCCGCAATCCGTACGATCGATAAACTCGGTCTCGATGCATACTGCCGCCGTGAAGGTGTAAAACTAGGCTAATTCAAGGAGGAAATTATTATGGGTCGTGGTGATAGTCGTAGAACACCAAAAGTTCGTCAGCGTAAGGCATGGCGCAAAGCTAAAGCTCGTCTTGCGGCAAAAATCGCAGGCACAGGCAAAAAAGCCGCTGCTCCTAAGGCAGCTCCAAAGCCAGCTGGCTCAACTGTTGTGAAGAAGAAAGTAACGAAAGAGTAATTCTTTCAGTTTCTGATTCTAAGAAGAAGAAGCACCCGGAGACGGGTGCTTTTCTTTTTAAAAATTGGTGCCACCCGAGAGCTAATTCGGAAATTACTGATTACCAGCAGGTGGAGGCATGAAGTT
>CAMDGW010000179.1 GCA_945897695.1 Pseudobacteriovorax antillogorgiicola
TTTCCTCTAGAGCCATCGATAAGGCCCTTGCTCCATGTGGGTTATGACAAACATCAATCAAAAGCTCACGCGACTTGCCCTCTTTTGAAACGATCAACTGCTCAAAGCGACCCTTTAAAGTAACCGGCCATGGCAGGTGAGCATCATCAAAATGCTTTAGAGCAATTTTAGAAGCATCTTTATCAAGTTTTGGACAATGTCCAGACGCTATCAACTGGTCTAGTGCCGCTAGAGCAACACAAAAATTTCGCACAAGAAATTTTGGATTATTTCTCAGCATGGCTGGTAATCCAGATTTTTCAATATTTTCAGGGATAGTAATTTGAGCGTTGATTTCTAAAGCATAATTCAGAATGGCCTCATGGGCCTCCTGATTACTGAATTGCAGCCCCCCCCATACCACAGGCTTTCCAGGCCGCATGATGCCAGCCTTCTCGCGGGCTATGGCGGCATGGGAATCTCCCAAAAACTCCTGATGGTCCAAACCAATGCTTGTAATAACCGAGACATCTGGATCATACACATTGACGCAGTCAAGCCGTCCGCCAAGACCAACTTCCAGAATATTCACATCAGTGTTGACTTGGTCAAAGATCCGCAAGGCAAGAATAGTATTGATCTCAAAGAAAGTTAGATCTTGCCAAAGGCTGTCGGGCAGCTGACTTTTCAAATCCCGGATTTGTCGGACGATCACTTCGTTGGTTACGTCCGTGTCCGAGATTGAAATACGCTCTCTAAATTCTATGAGGTGAGGCGAAGAGAACAACCCTACCCTAACCCCACAAGCCGAAAGGAGACGAAACAGGAAACCGCAAGTACTGCCTTTGCCATTTGTTCCAGCAACAACAATTCTTGGCGTCTGGCGACCGGGCCATCCCAAGGTTGCAAGGGCCGAGCTAATTCGTTCAAGACCTGGCTTGATGACAGTAGCCCGTTTATCAAACAGCTCAAGGACCTCAGAAGGTTCCACATCAAGCCTTTGAGATATTAGTTGCCAAGATATCCAAAACTCGGAAGATCGTTCCACGCAATGAGTCACGGTGTGAAATCAAATCAAGCATCCCGTGCTCAAGCAGGTATTCCGAACGCTGAAACCCCTCGGGAAGCTGAGCGCGAATCGTCTGCTCAATAACACGAGGACCGGCAAAACCAATCAGCGCATTCGGCTCGCCAATATTTATATCTCCCAACATAGCAAAGCTGGCGGCTACACCACCTGTAGTGGGATGACAAAGAATAGAGATGTAGGGAACCCCAGCATCACGCATTTTCGAAACTGCGGCACAGGTTTTCGCCATCTGCATCAGACTTATAAGTCCCTCCTGCATTCTGGCGCCCCCTGAGGAACTTACCACAACAGCAGGAACCCGCTCAGATGCCGCACGCACAAACAGACGCGCTATCTTCTCACCGACAACGGAGCCCATACTTCCGCCCATAAATTGGAAATCAAAAACGCCAAGGTGAACGGGGCGGCCATTGATAGTGCCCTTGCCAGCAACAAACGCATCCCAACGTCCAGTTTTCTTATGTTGTTCCTCAAGACGCTTTGCGTACTGCTTGCTGTCTGAAAACTTGAGAGGATCTGAACTACGCAGATTACTGTCAGCTTCAACAAAAGAGCCATCATCACACAAGCTATGAATTCTGTCCCAAACTGGCAGTGGATAGTGATGATCGCACTTCGGGCAAACATTAAGATTTTCCGAAAGTTCTTTCTTAAGAATGATTTCGGCGCAATTAACACATTTTTCCCATAGGCCATCGGGTGTATCAATTCGCTCACTTTTTGCTATCGGTGCTTTTTCTCTCTCTAACCACGCCACTCTGTCGCCCTCCGCAATTCCAGATGCTCGCAATATTTCAGGTTGAGCCACGAAGGTATCCGGTTCGCTATTGACCGTCAACCGTCGGTATCCCTGAAGTAAAACCCGCATCGCTTTGCGTAGAAGTCTTTTTAAAGGGTAATCAGAAAAGAATTTAAATGAGCAAAATAAATTTATTGCAATCGAGAGATTTGGTGTTATGATCCCATTTAAATAACATTAGAGTTGCATAAGTTTCGATTCTCCCAGAATGCCAAAGCTACCTGTCAATCAGGAAGGCGGCGGTGGGATCGGGCAGTCCGAAGCAAGTGCGCGCGTCGTCCAAAAGAACTTTTTTCATCCAGGGAAAGGATCGAAGAATGCTCTGCTCACGTTGCCCTCATCACGTCCGTCATGGCAATCTCGCCGCTGATCGCAAGACCATCGAATTTAAGGACCGCTGCGGCCTGAAAATGCGACAAGGTAAAGAAGAGTCCTGCGACAAGGTACCCTTTCACAAGGGATTCAACTATGTTGAATGCGATATTTATCAGGTCACATTTAAAAGCAGCGGACAACGCAACGACTGCATACCCACAAGCGACTTCCAGTATTCTGACTCTTTAAGCGGCACCCCGCTGGCTGAGATGGAGCTACTGTAAGATTAGTCTTTCGTGGTTGACGATGGTGGCCTTGGGACACTAAAGTCCGCCACCTTATGATTAAAGTTGTCACATGGAACGTCAATTCAATCAACTCAAGGCTGGAGCGAGTCAAAGCTTTCCTTGAGCGTGAATCTCCAGATTTTTTGTGTCTTCAGGAACTTAAGTGTAGCGAAGACAAGTACCCCTTAGAATCCATTACCGCAACCGGCTATCATTCGGCAATTTTTGGACAAAAAGCCTACAACGGTGTAGCGATTTTATCCAAAAAACCTGTGGAAATCTTGTTTAGGAATTTTGATCCAGACGACGACGCCTCCCGCAGCATTACGATCCGCACCCCCTTCGGTTTCGACCTCATAAATGCCTATGTGCCTAATGGTCAAGCAGTAGGAACAGAAAAATATGCTTATAAATTAGCTTGGCTAAAGAAGGCCAAAAAATTCGTCCAGCAACATTGGACCCCCTCGGACAAGCTCGTATTTGTCGGCGATTTCAATATTGCGCCAGACGATCGGGACGTTTACGATCCTGTGGCTTGGAAAGAACATATTCATTGCTCCGCCGGTGAGCGGACAGCGCTCAACGATCTTGTATCGATTGGTTTCATCGATAGTTTTCGCATGCACGATCAGAGCTCTGGTGTTTTTTCATGGTGGGATTACCGCGAACTCTCCTTTGCTCGAAATAAAGGGCTCCGGATTGATCTGATTTATGCAACCCCACTAGCTGCAGCTTCTTGTCGGTCAGTCAGAATTGATAAAGACGAGCGGCGGGGCGACAAGCCGTCCGATCACGCCCCCGTGATTGCAACGTTTGATTTTTAGCAATAGGTCCACAGGAGATACTTGGCGTGACAAAGACCGCTTCCACATCAAAACGAGATTGGAATAGAGACCAGGTGCTCAAAGACTTCTCGACTATCTGCCTAAGCCGCTTTGCCAGCTTAACCGGCCGTAAGGAAGTTCTGAGTGGCAAAGCGAAATTTGGAATTTTTGGAGATGGCAAAGAGCTAGCACAAATTGCGATGGCTCGCGTTTTCCAAAATGGAGACTGGCGCTCTGGATACTATCGAGACCAGACTGTGATGATGGCCCTTGGCCAACTCACACTCGAACAGTTTTTTGCGCAGCTTTTTGCTGACACAGACGTAAATCATGATCCAGCTAGTGCCGGACGACAGATGAACAATCATTTCGCAACCCGTCTGATCAGCCAGGAAGGCGAATGGCTTGACCAGTTAGCTCAACCGAATACATCTTCAGACATCTCACCAACTGGTGGGCAGATGGCTCGCCTTGTTGGCCTTGGTTATGCGTCAAAACTTTACCGAGGCAATGAACGACTCCATCCTCTGACAAAGTTCAGCAAAACTGGAAATGAAATTGCTTTTGGCACAATTGGTAACGCCTCCACGTCGGAAGGGCTATTTTGGGAAGCCATGAATGCCGCCGGAGTTCTTCAAATCCCAATGCTGATGAGCGTATGGGATGATGACTACGGTATTTCGGTTCATGCTCGGTACCAAACTACGAAGCAATCCATTTCAAAAATCATGGCAGGCTTTGACTACGAAAAAGAACTCAAAGGAATCGCTATCCACGTTGTAAAAGGTTGG
>CAMDGW010000180.1 GCA_945897695.1 Pseudobacteriovorax antillogorgiicola
CCTTGCCATCAACGGTATGAGTTATCACTCGCGAAATAGTGGATTTGCTAATGCGGCAGTTGTGGTGAACGTATTGAGAGAAGATTTCTACCGAGGCCATCCTTTGGATGGAGTTCGTTTTCAGGAAGAGCTCGAGCGAGCTTCCTTTAAGGCAGGTGGTGGAAATTACCACTCCCCTGCTCAACGACTAAAAGACTTCCTGGCTGGTCGCGAGAGCAAAGGTGAAATCAAAAGTACCTATAAACCTGGCGTCAACAATGCACGCCTCGATAAAGTGCTACCGAGCTTTATCGTGGAGGCTTTGCGCTCTGGGGTGAAAGAATACGATAAGAAGATGCGCGGCTTCATTTGTGAAGAAAGCGCCGTCGTGGGCATTGAAAGCAAGACATCATCCCCCATAAGCATGATGCGCGGAAAAGATTTGCAGTCCGTCAGTCATCCAGGAATCTTCCCTTGCGGGGAGGGTGCTGGGTTTGCAGGAGGAATCGTGTCTGCAGCACTTGATGGCGTAAAAACAGGCAGAGCAGTTGTCGAAAGCGTCATTGCTGCAAGAACCACAGGATATTTGGTACACTGAAGTTTTTCTCTATCAAGAAAGTCTTCAGATGACCTCATTAAAGTCAAAGTCAACCTCCCGGCAACGGCCTTCGTTTGATAAGTATTTTCATTATACGCACTCCGTTCAGAGTGCAGAGCATGACGCTGAGCTTCTTTGGAAAATGATGCGCAAAGTCTGGCAAGGCCCACTTCCAAAATATCCTCACCTGCAGGAAGATTTTTGCGGCACAGCCGCCCTCTGCTATGAATGGGCAAAACTCGGAGCAAATCATCTGGCTGCTGGCATTGACCTTGACCCCAGCGCGTTAGCTTGGGGAGCCGAGCATCACACTCAAAACACACCTACAAAGATCGTAGATAAGGTCCAATTAATTCATGGTGACGTGATGAAAGATCACGGTCTCAAGCCTCATGTGATTTGCGCGCTAAACTTCTCCTACTTTTTCATCAAAGACCGTCTAACTTTAAAAAAGTATTTTCAGGCCTGCAAAAAATCTCTTTCTAAAAATGGCATTTTAATTCTAGATGCCTTTGGTGGGCCTGAATATCAGATGCCGAATAGTGACCGTAGAAGAAATAGCGAACAAAAGTTCACTTACTGGTGGGACGTCGAATCATTTGACGCCATCAGCCATAATATCAAATGTCACATTCACTATAAGCGCGACGGAGAATCCATTCGACGCAACGTCTTCAATTATGATTGGCGACTCTGGAGCATTCCCGAGATCACAGATGTTCTGCGAGAATCAGGATTTAAAAAAATCCAATATTGGGCTGAAGGAATCGACCGTCATGGCCACGGAGACGGAACCTTTAAGCCAATAAAAACTGAATCCCAATGCGAAACTTGGGTCTCTTATATTTTGGCAACCTGATGGACCGCGGATCATTTGCCTAGCTAAGACGTGTTTTGCCTAGCTCAGTCGAAATATCTGTCTCTAACTAACTGAATTTAATCAGCCGTAGTTCTGGCATGAATCATGCTTTGAGGATAAGGAAGGCCTTTTCGTAGCCTATCGGAACCTTGGAGAGAAACTTTAGTGAAACCCTTGCTAGGACAGTTACAGAACGCAGGCGGACTTGATGAGTTGATGAACTCGTCAAGACCCGTAGGCGGTAATTTTGACCGAGCAGGGTTAAAACAAAAAGGATCATTGGACCAAAAGTCCGGTGATACCTCCTTCTCTGACATGCTTCTATCTACAATTCACAAGGCGCAGACTCCCAGACAATCCCAAAAACCAGAGATGCAATCACCAAAGATCCAAAGCACGCCCACACACCAGTCATCCTTAGCAGCTAAGCAGGCATTTGCCCAAAAAGTCGCAAATAGCGAAACAAGATTGGCGTCATCACAGGGCCAAGATCTAAGCAAAGTATCTGAGCCAATGAGATCGCAGAGACCGTCCAACGCTTCTCAAACCAGTCCGGCCCGTGTCGGTCAATTTGATGACAGCCGCTCTAATGAAAAGCCGATGACGACTGAGTCTACTGATAACGCTCCTACCATTTATCCGACAATAGATGCGTCTCAAAAACAAGCCACCATGACCTCAGCCCCGGCTACCCAAGTTAGCGCCTCAGCAGGCCAAAACGTCGTCACCGTGCCAAACCAGATGAACGGCATGCCATTGACTGCTGAGCAAATTTCCGCACTGTCAGATGCCACGGGCGCCATGCCGCAGATTCCAGCTGATCAGCTGATTACCCCAGCTGGGCCTCTAACTGCGGAATCCAAGGCAGCTTTGTCTCCACTCAAAAACTTAATGGCAGGTAAGCCTGCATCTGATGCGCTCATAAATCGTAACCCCGTGCTTGCATTTGTGACCGGCCATCTTGAGAAATTAGATCCCGAAACACTACCGGCGCTGGTTACTGACAGCGCGCTCATCAAGCAGGCCATTTCTGCCAACGAGGTGGCTCAATTCATGCAAACGCCGATGACAATCGGCGACCTTACAGCTCTGCTTGAACTCGACCAAACCCTTATCAATAAGGCCTCACAAGCTGGTCTTGACCCAAGTAAATTAGTGACTCCAAAAGAGTTTTTCCAGGCCCTGGGTTTAGACGCTGGACGGATTGCCAGCGAGCTTTCTATCCTGAAGCAAAAGCTACCAAGTGAGGGCATCTCCTCCTACGTCCAACGAGCAAAAGCACTTGCCGCGAATGCGGACAAAAATCTGCTACAATCAACCGTCGCCAGTGCTGCAAATAAACTTAATAAAGAAACCATCTCTGACCTGACAAGCGGACAAAAATCAGCAGGAGACGTCAAAGATCGCGTGTCCTCTGAAGTCTCAAACACCGCCGGTCCAGAACCAATCCCGCAAGTTATTGATCAATCCGTAGCGGCTAATGCAAAAAATGAACTCACCATGAATGCTGCTGGCCTTGCACAATTTGCACAAAAAAATGTCTCCGGACTTTCCAAAAAGCCAGCCGCTGTCAGTCAGCAGCCTTCTACCCAGATTAGCAACATGACTTTGAACACAGAGTTAGCTACAAACCGCAAAATGATGGACCCGGGTGACCTTCTTGCCGCTCAGGAAATTTACTCAGGACAAAAATTAACAGCACTAGCTGGTCAATCTGAAACAAAAGACAAATTGTTGGACGCATCCTCATCAGGTGAACTTGATGGAGCTCTACTTACGACAGATACGCCAAATCTTGATTTGATCTCTTTCACTGAACTTAGCGGCCAAGATATTGCAAAGGATCCATATTTGGAACTTGGCCGTCTCATGGAGTCAACAAGCGCGACTAAAGTTGACTTCGGTGGCGATGGCATCAATCAAAGGTCACTCGAGGAACATCTGATTTCCAGTGGCCTGAATGTAGCACTTCAACAAAATTCTGAAGTCGCAAGTGGCAAGACAAAAGCATTTGAAATGCCAAGCTCGGAAGAACCTAGGGATTTTTTTGCTGGCGAGCCTTTCCAAGACCTGCAAGCAAACCTCTTCCAAGAAACACCGGCTGGAATAAAAACAAGTAGCGAGTCATCCTTCGCAAACCTTGATTTTAGTCAGGGCGAAAGCTTCCAGGATGAAGCTTCAAGTTTCTTAGAGCAGAATACGGATGTAACCATCAATTCTGGCAAGCAAACCGTTGACAATTTTAAGTCCGGTGAGGTGTTTGCGGATAAAGTCTCCGAGACCCCAAAAGCGCCAGCAAAGGATTCAATCGCCTCTAAAATTATGGGTCAGGCCCAGATGATGTTTAAGAATGGAGGCGGCTCTATGCGTCTTGACGTGGAAGCCCCTGGAATTGGTAAGGTAGACGTCGCAATTAATCTAATTAACAATCAGCTGGACGTCCGGATTATTACAGCTTCAGAACAAGCTCGTGATATGATTTCTAAGGAGGTTTCAGGACTTCGTGACGGATTGATCCAGCAGGGTATCAGCCTCAGAGGTCTTGAAGTTGGCAAAGCTGGTGAATCTTCTCCTCGTAATTTTGCAGGACAAGGTCAGCAGTTTGGCCAAGGCGCACCGGA
>CAMDGW010000181.1 GCA_945897695.1 Pseudobacteriovorax antillogorgiicola
CTTTTCGGCTAATAATTTTTCCGGCAGAAAATTTTGATGTGTGAACGACTGAGTCACTTGCCAAAAGAAATGGAAGTGTGTCTCCAATTGGGGAGGCGTTAGCAAGGTTTCCGACAAGTGTCGCCACGTTTTTAATTTGAGGTGATGCAAAGAGATCTAGAAATCGCGAAAATTCCGGAATTGATTTTGCGGTAGCGATTCTTAAGCGTGATAAGCTAACGCGCGCTCCCACACGAAGTGAAGATTTTGACGCTTTGATGTCATACAGTTCTGGAATTTTCTGCAAGCTCAGCAAATTAAGCGGAAGCGGCTTTCCCTTGTTGGTTTGGACACCAAGGTCTGTTGTTGCGGCTACTAACTTGGCATCTTTGTGCTTAGCTAAAAATTTGCAGGCGTCTTTTATTGAAGAAGGTGCAAAGAAATTGCGTCCAACTGAACCCTTCAGTTCAAAGCTCGTTTTCGTCTCCTCCCTGAGGTTTTTGATTTTTGTGATTCCTAAATATCTTTTTGCGAGGTTGTGTTTCGGCGATGCTTTGGCTCTCTCCGCCGCATCCAAAATCGGACTGTAACCAGTGCATCGGCAGAGATTTCCAGTCATATAATTAGCCGCAGTTTTGCGATCTAGACTGTTTTTAACTTCCAAAGCCCCCGTCAGCACCATCACAAATCCGGGAGTACAATAGCCGCACTGTGATCCATGGCACTCACGCATGGCTTTTTGAGCGGGGGCAAGATCTCCCCCGTACTCAAGTCCTTCAACCGTTACCAAATGGCTGCCGTCCATCTGTGCCACCGTTGCTATACAAGAGTTCATGGAGGCAAAGGCGAGTTTGCCGGAGGAGTTGTTCGGCTGATAAGCCCTTAGTACAGTGCAGGCTCCGCAATCACCCTCGGCACAGACGATTTTTGTGCCAGTCTTCAATGCGCGCTTTCTTAACCACTCGGCAAGCATCATCAACGCATCATCACCTGACACGCGTGTCAGCTCGCCATTTAAATAAAAAGCCGCGTAGTCTCTGGTTTTCTTTTGGCTCATGTCTTCGACTCCGGTGGATCCATGGTCGTCTGGCCATCGGGGATAGCCCGGCGGCCTTGAATCACAATTATAGCACTGCGAAGGGCTCTGGTGTTCTTATTTTCTGGATTTAGCCATTTATCCCAAGGCAGGAGTCTGAGCAAAAGGTAAACAACATATGCACCAGCTAAAGCACGCATGCCGATCCATACTGCGCCAATAAACTCGGAATCTAGAAAATACGACAATGTGGCCAAGAGGAGGGCTGATCCTACTACAAGAGGATTTCGAAGGTCTTTGAATGCTAGGTGCATGTGCGTCAATAAATTTGAATCGGCACTCTGATCTGAGTGAATTGATTTCATGGATAGAGGTGGTGTCTGGCGATTAATGAAGCTTTCCCAGCGTGACAGTAAGCTCGTTGGCTTTCCTAAAGGTGTCCTCCATGCAACCAGGGCAAGCGTTGCAGCCAGTAGACATTTTGTAGCAAGCAAAAGACTAATGGCATCAAGAAGCGAAAATGACGAAAGGACGCTAATTTCAGCTGTCATCTTCTGCCAGCCGGCATAGATACTGCGTTTTTCAGCGTCGGTTAGAGTTGTAATCATGACGCCAGCAAGTATGAGCGGTTGAATAATCCCCCAGATCGCAAGGAAAACTGAGCCAATCACAACGCCCAAGATATTTGCTCCAAAAATCATGACTCCCAATGTAAACAAGAAGCCCTGGCTCGCAATTGCCAGCATCGGAGTGAGGCGCTTACCCACTGGGGAAAAAGATTTTAACAGAGCTGTCACCGAAGAAACTTCAAAGCCTAAAGTTCGTATATAGCTTTGATGTTGATTGAGCTTTGTGATGCGTGACAGAAAAAGTCCCTGATTGAGCGAAAGAAATGTCCCGGTTAATGGAACATGCAAGCCATGTAGCATGCTGCCGATTCCAACTTCGGCAATCGCAAGTGTCCCTGCCCAGGTTCCCACCTGGTCTGACTGGGAGGACTGACGATTTTCCAAAGTTGGTCGGGTCACTTAAATGGCCTTTGTCGTGAGTGCCAATGCATGAATTTCACGTTTCATCCAGTCGCCAAGCGCTTTATAAACAAGTTGATGCTGTTCAACGAGTGACTTTCCAGCAAACTGCGACGTTTCGATCGACACTTGCCAGTGATCGCCGCCACCGGTCATGTCAGAGGCTTTTATTTTTGCATCTGGAAATGATTCAAGAAGCTTTTTGGTCAAAACATCGGCGGTCATCTGCATGGGTGCTATATCTCCAAAATGAAACACATAATTGCTGGAAAATGGAGCCATGATTGTGCCATGATCATGGTGAAACGCAAGCCGTAGTAGGGGGATGTGTGACCGAAGCCAAGCCGAAGCGTCTGATCGTAGTAGCAACCAATAATCGCCATAAACTACAAGAAATGCAGTCAATTTTGGGTTCCGCTTGGCTCGTCCAAGGAGCTGGCGACGTGGCCTCTGGACTAACATGGGAAGAGACGGGGTCCACATTTAGAGATAATGCGCGCATTAAAATCAATGCACTGAAGCCCTACGTTAAAGGCTGTATTTTGGCCGATGACAGTGGGCTTTGTGTGGATGCGCTCCATGGGGCGCCAGGGGTAAATTCAAGTAGCTATGGTGGCATCGAGGGGGACCACGGGCGCAACGTGCAGCGTCTCCTGGCACATATGAGAGATGTTCCCGATCATGAACGAGGCGCACACTTCTACTGTCTCATTCTTTTTCTGAACGAGCGCGGGGAAGAGGAAATGTTCGAAGGCCGATGTTTCGGGAGGATTTCAAGGCAGCCAAGTGGTCAAGGCGGGTTTGGTTACGATCCTGTTTTCATACCCGATGGTTATAACCTCACAATGGCGGAAATGAGTGAACGCGATAAAAACGCCATTTCCCACCGTGGGCGAGCTTTGACAGAGTTTATGAAAGACCGAAGCTAACAAAAGTCATAGAGTCTTACCTTTATTCACGCTGGCAAAACTTAGTAGGCCCGCACCAACGAGCCAGCTTTGAGCTGACAACCGTGAATTGATCTGGCTATCCCAAGCGGCTCCAACCATCAAGTAATCGAAGTCACTACCTTCTTTTCTAAAAGTGATGTGAGTTTGGTCGGCGCATCCGCCTGATACCGAACATCCAGATTTCTCAACAACAGAGGTGTTAGACCCTCTGATGTCTGTGGGCAGGGAGGAACTGTAGGCGTAACTTCCATAGTAAAACCCGGACGCGTCGTTTCCGTCCATGGTTGCAACCTGACCGCGAAAACCTGATTGCTGGCGGTCAAAGTAAGAGGCAAGAGCTTGACCATCGTTTATACCCGTGAACGTTCCAGCGTTATTGTCGAGTGAGCCCTTCGCATAGTAGCGAAGGCGGCGGCCCCAATAGGTGTCAATGGATTCTGTTCTCATAATTCCATTATTTGCGTCGAGCGAAAAGACTGTGCCGCGAGCTCCAGTAGCTGTTGTAGCAATGGAATCATGTGTGCCATCGATGGGGTAGGCCTGGTTCCATTCTTCGAGGACTTTGAAGGCAACCATGCTGCTATTGACTGTAAACCATAGTTCATAGGTGAATTTTTGCGAAACTTCGATTTTTAGTCTCTTCTGCCAGTCGCCGGAACTTGGCGCATAGGCTGTTACTTTGGCGGTTAGCGGGCGCCAAGTTTGGATCGTATCCTCTGGCCATCCACACTCGTCTGTAATGGAAATAATTCGATCTGGATACTCCTTGCCCTCTTCTGTGTACTCAATAGATCCGATGATACGCTCTACGTCACACACCATTCGTCGATATTGCTCGATTGAACCAGCAAGATTTTTGCTCGAAGACTTGCTGTTTACTTCGCAATACATCAAGGTTGGAGCATATTTTTCATGACTAGGCTGCATGACGGCCCCAGCTAACCATGGTTCACCGGTTGTAGAGCATGACGGCACGGATGGATCCTGAGCGGTGAAATCTTGCAGAAGATCGAGAGATGTGACGGGTGCCGTCTGTTTGGT
>CAMDGW010000182.1 GCA_945897695.1 Pseudobacteriovorax antillogorgiicola
TTCGAGAACCTTTGCGGGCCACTCAACAATTTTCAAGACGGCCATCAGCCCATCCTCCAAGATACAAAAAGAAAAAGCCACCTGCGGTCGGGGCTATCCAACAATGTGCCCATTTGGATAGCACAACAGCCTGCAAGTGGCGAGAAACTTTAACCCGAAGACGAACCTCTTGATTCACATAGCTTTGGTCCGACCAGACAAGCGAGCGAACATATCGCCAGCCTTAGCCGAAACAGAATCCCAGGTCTCCGCAAGCTGGCGATCAATAGCTTCAACTATCTGATTTTGAACAAGAATATTATTAGCATGCTGGAAGATGGTTTCGTTACCAACACGAACCGACAGGATGTAAACCCAAAGCACGCCTAAGCCCAGAAATTTTAGAACTCTCTTCGTCCTGTCGCCCATTGCGGCCTCCTTGCACGTTTATTAGTCAAATATGGCGGTCTCGTCATTTAAAGACTTATGCTTAATTTTAAACCAACCTGATAAAAACAGCAAAAATACCGGCGACAAAAAGGTTAAGGGGCTGGGATTTACCCCAGCCCCTTAAAGTAGAAGACTCTCAGGCAATCAACTGGCGAGATCTGTGCCAGCCGCATCGCGACGACGACCACCGCGAAGAGGAATCACGTCCTTTGAGGTCGCCACGCTGCCAAACATGATGTCGTAAACTTCAAGATAACTTTTCACAAAAGTCACCTTTATCTTTTTCTTCACATTAGCTGGAAGCGCATCGAAGTTGGCCTTGTTCTTTTGAGGAACTAGAAGATGTTCCACACCTTCACGAAGGGCTGCTAGAACCTTTTCACGAAGACCGCCAATTGGAAGGACCATACCATGAAGAGTGATCTCGCCTGTCATGGCAATCTTGCCATTAGGAGCTCGTCCCAGAATCGCCGACAGCATTGAACATGCGAGGGTGATACCAGCACTCGGACCATCCTTCGGAACCGCACCGGCTGGAATATGCACGTGAATCTCATTTTTGTTGAGAATATCCGCATCAAATCCAAGCTCATCAGCACGCGAACGGATGAAGCTCAAAGCCGTTTGCGCACTTTCCTTCATGACGTCACCAAGCTGACCAGTCAACACAAGACGAGAAGTGGTCGAAGGAAGCAGATTGGTTTCAATAGCGAGCACTTCTCCACCATACTGAGTATACGCCAAGCCCAAGGCAACACCACGCATCGGATCATGATGGTAAAAACTATCGCCATATTTATTTGCACCTAAATGCTTCTGAATCATTGCGGGCGTCATCTTGATTCCGCCACCGTTGGCATCACAAGCCTCAAATACACCTTTTTCGGCATATTCCCTGGCGAGTTTTCGACAAACACTAGCAATCTGTTTTTCTAGACCGCGAAGACCGCTTTCACGTGTATAGCCATTGATGATTGCTGACACCGAAGGCTTGCTGAATGATACGTTAGCCTTATCAAGGCCAGCTTCCTTGATTGTTTTTGGAATAAGATACTGATTGGCAATGATTAGTTTTTCTTCTTCGCTGTAACCAGAAACTTCGATGATCTCAAGCCGGTCGCGCAAAGGACCAGGTATCGTATCGAGAGTATTTGCGTTTGCGATAAATGTAACGTCTGAAAGATCAACAGCTACACCAAGGTAGTGATCAATAAAGTTTTTGTTTTGCTCAGGATCCAGAACCTCAAGAAGAGCGCTGGATGGATCACCACGGTGATCAGAACCTAACTTATCAATCTCATCGAGCATAATCACGGGATTCATCGACTGGGCTTGCTTTAGACTGTTGACAACACGCCCTGGGTACGCGCCGACATAAGTTTTGCGGTGACCACGGATTTCAGCTTCATCTCGAACGCCACCGAGAGCGATCCGGGAGAATTGGCGACCCATGGAGCGCGCAATCGACTTACCAAGACTTGTTTTACCAACACCTGGGGGACCAACAAAACAGAGAATGGGGCTCTTAGCACTTGGATTTAGTTTCTTCACAGCAAGGAACTCGAGAATTCGGTCTTTGACCTGATCTAGACCGTAGTGATCTTCATTAAGAATCTCTTTGGTCTTTCCAATCTCAATGGTGTCTGAAGATTTTTTGCCCCATGGCAGGGATAAAATAGTTTCGATATGAGTACGCGTCAAAGACGCCTCACTAGTGTCTTGGTGCATGCGCTCAAGACGCTTAATTTGACGAGCGACTTCTTCACGAGCTTCGTCTGTCAGCGACACGCCCTCCATGCGCTTCCACAGACTTTCCACGTCGTCTTTGCCATCATTGTCGCCAAGCTCATTTTTGATGACTTTGATCTGCTCACGCAGATAGTGCTCACGCTGCATACGGCCAATTTCTTCTTTAGCTTGGCTCTGAATGCGAACTTGCATCTGGTAAACTTCGATTTCACGGGAAAGATACTGGTGCACGCGACGTAGGCGTTCAAGTGGATTTTGAACGGAAAGAATTTTCTGAGCATCTGTCACTTTCAATCCGAGATTTGAAGCAACAAGGTCAGAAAGGCGCGATGGATCAGAAACGTCTTCAAGGATCATGAGAATATCAGGCGACAGCACTTTACCCAGTGACACGACCTTTTCAAGACTTTCGCGCACAGCCCTTACGAGAGCCTCAAGTTCAGGAGATGAACTAGCAACCACTGCATCATTTAGCGGTGCAACACGCACTGAAGGAAATCCTTCACTGCTAATAAGCTCCTGCACTTTAGCTTTATGTAATCCCTGAACCAACACTTTCATGCGGCCATCAGGAAGTTTACGGGTGCGCATGACGGAACATACCGTACCCGTGTTGTAGACATCGAATGGTGCTTCGAGTTTGCAATCCAAACCTTCGCCATCTTCACCCGCAACTTTAAAAGCGGAAAGAAAGATTTTACGGCTACCAGCTAGCGCATTTTCGACAGCATTAATGCAGAGATCTTCATTGATGAAGACGGGCACGATCATGTGAGGAAAGACCACAATGTCTTTCAAAGGAAGTAGAGGTAACTCGTGGGCGAGATCAAGGGCCGTTTGTTCGCCATTTCCACTCATGTTGGACTCCTCGTGCCTATGACGCTCCTTAGGGGAGCGCCGGTTAATTTCGACTTTCTGCTTCAACGTCTATGGGATCGGACGACTTGCAGGAAATCTTAGTCAGGGGCGAAGAGCGGCATTTTTGGCACTAGTGGCGAAACAGCGAAAAGGGGGGAGCTTTACTTACCTATGACAGGAACTTACCGTTCTTGGTCATTTCTCAATTGCTACCTCCAGGCACCTTAACGCTTACCATGGCAGGCCTTACAAGCCTTCCGTGCAATGCGTAGCCCTTCATGAACTCAGTGGCCACTGTCTCATCGGTGACGTCACTGGATTCAATGCGCTGGATAGCCTGATGGAAGTTCGGATCAAATGGTTTTCCGACAGATTCAACCGGCTCCAGCCCGTGCTTTGAAAGCGCGCCGAGAAACTGTCTGTGGACCATTGTCATGCCTTCATGGAAACTCTTGGCGTCGCCGGATTCCGAATGAGATGACGATGCAGACAGCGCTTTATCGAAGCTATCAAGAACTGGAATCATATCTTTGAGCACTGATTCCAGACTAAATTTGATGAAGTCCGCTTTTTCTCTTTCGAGTCTCTTACGCATGTTGTCCATTTCAGCAACATTGCGAAGAAGGCGTTCTTTCATCTCAGCCAACTCTTGGTTGACTCGCTCGACATCTTTGCCGCTCTCAGTATCTGTCGCCTGGTTGGGGGAAGCGACTGCCTCGTCGTGTGACGAGGCGCTCTCATTCGCGTGGCCGTTGGCTCCCGCGACTGGTGGTTGGTTAGTGCTAGCGTCATTTCCTGGTGCCGTTTCAGCTTCGTAGCTCATTGATTATCTCCAGAATCGAGGTATTTCGATCAAGGAGGCAATATAACCACGTTTCGGCTGGAGGCAAGGTCTGAAAATCCTTTTCGGACCTGGAAGCTATTAAACGCTGCCCTACTTTTTAAGAATAGCGGAGTATTTTAAG
>CAMDGW010000183.1 GCA_945897695.1 Pseudobacteriovorax antillogorgiicola
TAAAGACCCCCAAAAAAGGACATTATTTTAGGTGCTTGGGAGGCACCCCCGATGATGGCTGATCGCGCCTTCGTGGGGGACCAGTATCGGGGTGTAGCAACCTACGGCAATAGCTTAGGTTTTTAATTTTTAATCAGGTTTGCTTCTGCCTTTGCCGAAGCTAGATTTGGAGGAAGCCCGTCCATGTCACTACTTTCTAGGTATCTAATTATTGCTGGCGCACTGACTGCGGCCTTTGCAAACTTCATTGCTTGCGGTGCACAAATGTACAAAGTGAGCTTGACGGGAGACCATGATCAAAAAGAAGGTACAAGCCTAGCCAATTCAACCGACCCGGCCTCGCCGGAGTTTGGGCTGCATGCCCCCCAAGGATGGCGTAATCTTCCTATTCGCTACAAGTCTGATGCAAAGATGCCAGCCATTCAGCTTAAAGGGCTGCAGTCAGCCATGGCCACGTGGGAGATCGCCGTGGGCCGTAAATTATTTCAATATGGCGGCATCCATGCCAGCGTCACAGGCGACAGTTTTCCAGATTTGTACTCGTCCTTGCGAGATGGAATAAACGGTCAATATAACGACGAGAGATGGGCTAAAACTGGCAAAAACAACATGATTCTTGCCACCACCATCTGGAATAACCCTGGTAACGCCTACCAAACTATCGATGCCGCAGATATTCGCTATAATTCTGAAATTTATTTTATCAGTGATGCCCTCACCCAAAAACCTATGGACCAGCGTGAGATTGTCGACATGCAAAGCCTGGCCACCCATGAGCTAGGGCACCTGCTGGGATTGGCCCACATCGGCGAAGACTACGATTCAAGCTCCATCATGAATCCAAGCATCCTGATTGGGGAGGGCATTGCCATGCGCTCCCTCTCCGTGGGAGACATTAAAAGGATTCAGAAGATTTACGGCTGCCAAGCCACGGCCTGTGATGCTGATGCCACGGCTCGCAGCATCATGCAGTCTAGGACTAGTTTTGGCCTCACAGGAGGCCCCGCTGTCGAGGAAGCTGATCCTAGCTCTGAGCCCGGTCACTGACCGGTTTTCAAGACCCCCCTACCTATGGTAAAACTCCAGCTCAAATCAAGAGATGGGGTGCTTTGATGTCTGAAATGGAAACCACTTACGATCCAAAAGCCTTTGAGAAGAAATGGTATGACCATTGGATGAAAGGTGGCTTTTTTAAAGCCCAGACAGATAGCCCCAAGAAGCCTTACACCATCCTCATGCCGCCACCAAACGTGACGAGCCAGCTGCACATGGGTCACGGCACCACCTACACCATCCAAGATATTCTGGTGCGCTGGAAGCGCATGAAAGGTTTTAATGCCCTCTGGCTTCCGGGGACTGACCACGCGGGGATTGCCACTCAGATGATGGTGGAAAAAGCCCTCCAAAAAGAAGAGGGCAAAACCCGCCAGCAAATCGGCCGCGAAGACATGCTAAAACACCTTCACGCCTGGAAAGATAAATATGGCAGCATGATCACCGACCAGTTTCGCTCCATGGGATTTTCTTGTGACTGGGACCGTGAGGCCTACACGATGGATCCTCATCTAAGTAAGGCCGTGCGTGCGATCTTTGTTCAGCTGTTTAACGAAGGCCTTGTTTACCGCGGACAAAGGCTAGTCAACTGGGATCCAGCACTGAAGACTGCCATCAGTGACGATGAGATTGAATCGGTAGAAATGAATGCCACACTTTGGCACTTCAACTACCCTATCCAAGAAATCCCAGGGGAATTTATTGCGATCGCCACCACGCGCCCTGAAACCATGCTTGGTGACACGGCTGTTGCCGTAAATCCTGATGATGAGCGCTACAAGCATCTGGTCGGTAAACACGTAAAATTACCGTTCACAGACCGACTGATTCCCATCATCGCCGATAGCTACGTGGCAGCAGACTTTGGAACAGGCTGCGTCAAGATCACGCCAGCTCATGATTTTAACGACTTTGAAATGGGTAAGCGGCATAGCCTTCCTTTCATCAACGTCATGAATGATGACGCCACTATGGCAGATAACTGTCCTGCGCCGTTTAAGGGTCTTGACCGATTCGCAGCCCGCAAAGAAATCGTCAAGGGCATGAAAGACCTTGGGCTTTTCATCAAAGACGAAACCCACCGCAACGCTGTTCCTCATTCTGATCGCTCAAAAGCCATCATCGAACCAAGGCTTTCTTTGCAGTGGTTTGTGAAGATGAAAGAACTGGCTGGCCCTGCGATTGACGTCGCCAAAAATGGCGAACTAACATTCCACCCAGATCTTTGGAAAAAGACCTATCTGCACTGGCTTGAAAATATTCAAGACTGGTGTATCAGCCGCCAGATTTGGTGGGGTCATAGAATTCCCATCTGGTACTGCAAAAAATGTGACGGCGTCACCAGCGGAATGGAAGATCCAACCAAGTGCAGCAAATGTGGATCGACCGAAATCCATCAAGATGAAGACGTCCTGGATACTTGGTTTAGTAGCTGGCTTTGGCCGATTTCGCCTTTTGGTTGGCCAGAAAAAACCAAAGACCTCGCCTACTTCTACCCGACCGATACCCTTGTGACGGCCAACGAAATTTTGTTCCTGTGGGTGGCGCGCATGGTGATGGTGGGACTAAAGACTCAAGGCAAAGTGCCGTTTAAAGATGTCTACATGGCTGCCACGATCTGTGACAAACAAGGCCGAAAGTTCTCAAAGACTCTTGGTAACGGCATTGATCCATTAGATGTCATCGCAAAACACGGCACGGATGCGCTAAGGTTTACCGGCGTCGCTCTTTCTCCTCTCGGAGGACGGGTACGGATGGAAATCGGAGATTTTGAGCATGGCGCGAGGTTTGTCAATAAGCTCTGGAACTCCGCTCGGTTTTTGATGCGCTACACATCAAAAGACGCCAAGCTTGAAGCCCTTGATCCAAACAAAATGGACCTTGCCAGCAAGTGGCTTATAGAAGAATTTGCACGCACTGCTGACGACGTAGAAAAGCTACTCTCACAATTCCGAGTCAACGAAGCCATTAACCGCATCTATCATTTTACCTGGGGCAGCTACTGTGACTGGGGCTTAGAGTGTGCCAAAGAAGCTCTCACAGGAACTGACGAAAAGGCAAAAGCCCAGTCCATCAGTGTTCTTGTTTACGTCTTTGAGGGCATCCTCCGATTCTTCTCACCTGTGATGCCTTTCATCAGCGAAGAGCTTTGGAATAGGCTACCTGCACATCCTGCGTGGAAACGCCCAGAAAGCCTTGTCGTCGCTGATTATCCAGATGGTTCAAAACTCATGCGGTTTAAGGAAGCTGGAGATTCGTGGGCACTCGTTCAGGACCTTATCACGGGCATTCGCTCGACCAGAGCTCTAGCCCAGATTAATCCAAAAGACACGGTTGATGTGCATATGCGCGCCGATGCCGGACTTAGCAAGATCGTGATGGATGTCGCACCACTGGTAAAGCGCCTTGCCACCGTCAGAGATCTTCAAGCTTCACCAGAGGCAAAGCGACCTGGGCAGTCGCTAGTCACCATAGGCAAAGGATTTGAAGCTTATATTCCAGCCGCAGGCATCATCGATGTGGCTTCGGAAAAAAATAGACTTTCTGGTGAAAGAGACCGCGTCTCCAAAGTTTTGGCAGGGCTTAAAGCAAAACTAGATAATCCAAACTTTGCCGACCGCGCCCCAGAGGATGTGGTTTTGCAAACAAGAGAGCAGCTAGCGAATATGACGAGCCAGCTTAAGAGTTTGGAACAGAACTTAGAGGCGTTGAGCTAGAATCACGTTCACATAAGAAAATCTTAATTGGTGCCACCCGAGAGCTAATTCGGAAATTACTGATTACCAGCAGGTGGAGGCATGAAGTTGCCCCCGCCTGTTTGATTTTATGAGCTACTCGAGTTACGTGACTAGGTTGTGTCCCAATTCTTAACATTATTTATGCCTTTG
>CAMDGW010000184.1 GCA_945897695.1 Pseudobacteriovorax antillogorgiicola
TAAGCGCGCTATCATACCTAATCGCACCGCTCTCAGCTGACGCATGAGACGACTCGACGTCTCAATCTCACCCATACACATCCGCAGCTGACTCATCACGTCAAGGCCAGACATCTGGCCCGCTATAATCGCTTCAACAACTCGTTGACCACGATTTCTGCGCAGGCAGCCGTCACCTTCATTTAAATATTGCAAGGCCCATTGATGAACAGTCTGCGATTGCAAAGGTCAGTCTCTCTGTAAGGATAAGTCCTTAGCCATATCTACGCCACCAGGCGGGGTGTCCGCCAGCTACAAACGTGCAAGACTCAGAACGGAGCCTATTTTACACGCCAGTTAATGGAAGGCTGCTCCGGACAGTATTGCCGGCTAAATTTATGGTTTAGCACCGGACATGGAACAGAGCGTATTTGAGGAGGACCGTAGGGACTGGTTGCCTCGTAGAAAAAACACATTCCTCGAGATTGGCCAAGAACCATGACACTGTGATCATTTGCGGTCAATATGCAACCCGGTACGAATTGTTTACCACTGTAGCTCGTAGCCTGGCGCTTGAAACCTTTTACTGCCAATTTATTTTCCCAGCAGTCAACGCACATGCCATCGATAAAAACAGCCAAATCAAGTTTTTCAGCCTTACAGTCTTCGACCCAGAGATTTACCCGCCCACAGTCATCAGCTTTGCAAGATTCGTACTTCATATTCACCATAATGCCACCTGGCTGCATGGGAATCTGACTAATGGCAGTGGACTTATAGTCATCGAAAAACTTATTTACAGCTTCATCACATTTTCCTTGATTAGCCAGACGCGCATGCTGGGTTGATTCAAGCCTCAAATCATCGAAAACGCCGCCGGCAGCAGCCTGAGCTGTGCCATGGCAGTTCGGAGGGCCGTATGTGATACGATTTGATGACTGATTACCGGTCAATTCTGAAACATATGAATAGTTGTACAAAAGACTGCTCTGATCTGGATCTTTGATGCGATGGATTTTTTGAATTCGTTCTGAGCAGAGAATCAGCTCTTTTCGAGACATAACTGATGTGTTGCTGAACGTTTTTGAATCGAGTAAACCGCCATTGCACCCACGGACCACAAAACATCCATCTGCGGTCATACTCACGATGTCATAACAAACGTCCGTTTGCGAATCCGCCGCAACTGCAGAAATCTCTAGCTTTCTCGCTGAATCTCCATGCTCACATGCCTGCAGTAGATCACTCAGATACCGCACAAGCGCTCCCTGAGTCAGCCTATTAAGGCAACTGATGCCTCCAGGGCCGCTGGCAATAAAATCCTTTGGCCAATTTGATTTGATTCGCTCTTGGGTCTTTTTTGACCAGGCCTGCACAGCTGGCATTGAACCGGTGCAACGCCCGAGCGAGGATTCTGCATCCTTCAGCTCTTCAACATCCGCCGTGGATATTTCACGCCGACATGATTCCTCAAGAGCAGCACTCGTCTGAACGGTCAGCAGATCAGATGAATTAGCTGTCGATAAGCTTCTGCATGAGAGCAACAACAGGGAGCTCAAGAGATAGAAAAAAAAACGGCGGTTAAAAGTCCCAAGTTCTTTCATGAATCTCCCATCTCCCCAGAAACTTACTTGTTCCAAAGCCCACGATGATGATCAAGAAGTGTGGAAAAATTTCCTGTTTCAATGGCACTGCGGATGTCTGTTGTCAACTTCAGATAATAGGCAATATTGTGGAGCGAAAGAAGCCTAAGACCGGTGATTTCTCCTGCCAAAAACAAATGACGCAGATAACCCCTAGAAAAAGTCTTGCACGTGTAGCACGAACAGTCGGGATCAAGGGGACTTTCATCCAATCTATAGCGAAGATTCTTAATATTGACCCGACCCTCAGACGTGAACAACGTTCCGTTTCGACCATTTCTGGTTGGCATCACGCAGTCAAACATATCAATGCCGCGACTTACACCTTCAATGATGTCAAGAGGAGTCCCAACACCCATCAAATAGCGTGGCTGATCTTCTGGTAACACACCGCAACAGACCTCGGTAATAAGATGCAGGTGTTCTTTGGACTCTCCAACGGAAAGCCCACCAATAGCGTAGCCCTCAAACCCAATCGCCATAAGTGCCTTTGCACTCTGTTCGCGAAGCGCAGGAAACATGCTCCCCTGAACAATACCAAACTGACATAAATCAGCCTTAGACTTGGCGTCCCGACAGCGTTTTGCCCAACGCATACTACGCTCCATAGACCTTCGGGCAGTCTCTTCATCACAGGGAAAAGACGTGCACTCATCAAGAACCATATGAATATCGCTTCCGATGGTTTCTTGAATTTTCACGGCAAGCTCCGGAGTCAACACAAACTTGGTTCCATCAAGGTGACTCGAAAAATGAGCGCCCTCTTCCACAAGTTTATTCAATTTCCCTAAGCTAAAGATCTGAAACCCACCGCTATCAGTTAGAATTGGTCGATCCCATTTTATAAAGTTATGGAGGCCATTATAGTGCTCCAACACTTCCAGCCCTGGTCTCAAAAACAGATGGTACGTATTGCCAAGAATTATCTGAGCGTTCAAATCGGTAAGATCTAATGGAGTTAATGTTTTTACACTTCCAACCGTTCCAACTGGCATAAATATCGGCGTCTCAACAACACCATGCTTCAATCTCAAACGCCCCCGGCGCGCACGACCATCGGTTTTTAGAAGCTCAAAATTTTTCGGATTACTCGCTGTTTGGGTCATAGGTCTCACGATGAAATCTTGCAAATATGAAAAAATTTAAACAATCGATTTGCCCAAAGCTGATTGAATGAGATCAACAACGAGTCCCGCTGTCTTATGCTCAATATCACGCATTGGATTCAGCTCGACAAACTCCATGGACATAAGCTTGCCCGTGTCGGCCATCATTTCGAGGATTAAGTGTGCCTCGCGGTAGCTGATGCCACCGGTCACTGGGGTTGAGACACCAGGAGCATACAAAGGATCAATTCCATCAATATCAAATGACACATGAAAACCCATCGTTCCCTCAGTTACTACCGTGATGGCTTCTTTCATGACAGCGTGCATACCTCGCTCATCAATCTCTCTCATCGTAAAATAGCGGATACCACTTTTGCGACAAATTTCCTTCTCGTCACTATCGAGCGTCCTAATGCCAATGAGGGCGACGTTTTTGGGTAGAATTTTAGGTGAAAAACCACCCAACCCCACCAAGTCCGGAAACCCGTAACCAAGCACAACCGACAGAGGCATACCGTGAATATTACCAGTGTGTGTCGTCTCAGGGGTGTTCATGTCTGCATGAGCATCAATCCAAATCAACCCCATCTGACCATTCTGCTCCTTGGCATATTTGCTTGCGCCGGCGATCGATCCCATACCGATTGAATGATCGCCACCCAACACAATAGGTTTTCTTCCGGAATTCAAGGCGTCATAAACCTCTTGAGACAGTTTTTCACAAATCTGGATAATAGAACTTTTATGCTTTGAGCTAACTTCAGAGGCCGATAACATCTCGCGAAGCGGAATCTGAATATCGCCTCTTTCCTCAACATTACAGCCAAGCATTTTCAGTTTTTCGTGAAGTCCTGCAATACGTATTGCTGAAGGTCCAATGTTGGCGCCGCGCATGTTAGCGCCGAGATCTGAAGGGACTCCAATTATAGATACCGATGTCATAAAGTGTCTCCTGTTTCTACTGGGAAGTAACTGACGACGTTTGCCAAGACTGATTCCAGCGAACAAATCGCTCCGATATCCAATGTTCATCGTCATCCGCGCTAATCTGCTGATAAAGCCCGTAATAGAGTAACAGCGCACGCAGGTGCCGGTCTGTGAGCTTATAGTGGATAACTTTCCAATAGGCGGCAAGATCCACTGGCTTGCCGTCGCCTGTCATTGGAAGATTGT
>CAMDGW010000185.1 GCA_945897695.1 Pseudobacteriovorax antillogorgiicola
GGAGCGTCAGGGGGACAACAAAACCCCTGAAGGGATTTACTTTACGACTGGGACAATCCCATCAAAGCAGCTTGCTCCAGAGAAATACGGACCTCTGGCGATTCCCCTGAACTTTCCTAACCCAATGGATCAGATTCACGGGAAGACTGGTTATGGGATTTGGCTGCATGGGGTAGGCGATAGACGCATCGAAGATGCGCGCGTTACAGAAGGTTGCGTTGCGTTCCAGAACTCTGAAATAACTGGCCTCCAGCAATGGCTTCAGCCAAAGCACGGCGTGGTGGTAATCGCCAAGGATTCAGCAGAAGTGAACCGCCCTGAAGACCAAAAAGGCGCTCTTAGGGCCGCCATGGATTGGATCGATGCATGGGCCAGCCGAGATATTGGTCGCTACATTAGCTTTTATGCGTCGGACTTTCAAAATGCTGGCAAAGATCGCTCAGCCTATGAGTCCTACAAGCGCGCCGTTTTTGGATCATACAAGACTATGAATGTTAAGATGACCAATCTGAGAGCGGTTACGCACTCTAAGTACGCATTAGCCATGATGAACCAGGACTTCAGTGGGGATAATCGCTTCAGGTCTGATGGCCGTAAGATGCTTTATCTTCGCAAAGACGAGTCGGGTCATTGGCAAATCGTCCGAGAGCATTTCGATAATTTTATGATGCAGCCAGTGCGATTTTCCTCTGCTGACATCGCGGGCACAACTAAAGACTCTTCTGCTCAGAAGTCTGCATCGCCTGCCGCGGAAGTTAGCTCGGCAACATCTGGCACTAAAAGCCTCTAATTCAATTTTAATGTTGGGCTTATCACCTCGCGAAATAACGCTTAATCCTTGCGTGCTTTATTCCTGCGAGTTACTTTTACAATAACCTTTTGGAGGATCTCGACTTGAAAAATCTTCATTTAGCCGTTGTCGGCGCACTCATTATGGCTTCGCCAGTATTTGCTGAAGGTATCTTTTCTTTCGGCGGAAAAAATTACACAGAGAAGGATCTTAGCCCTGCGCAGCAGCAGCAGATGTATGAGATCGCGATCCAGAACTATGAACAGACAAAATCAGCGGTCGACAGCTTTATCTTGGATCTTCATCTTGATGAAGAGGCTAAGAAGCAGAATAAGTCTCGTGTAGATTTAGAGAAAAAACTGCTAGAGGTGAAAGAGCCTAGCGAAAAAGCAATGAAGGCCTGGTATGAATCAAACAAGAATCGAATCCCACCCACCTATCAGTTTGATCAAATCAAAGGTGAAATCGCCAAGATTATTTCTCAAGAGGAAACAAAAAAGAAGCGTGATGAATTGATCGATAAGATAAAGAAAGCCAAGAAGTTTTCATTTGCAATGTCAGCCCCAGTTGCGCCCTTTGTGGATCTTAATATTGAAGGATTCCCTACAAAAGGTAAGGACGGAGCTAAGGTTACGGTCGTAGAGTTTGCTGATTTTCAGTGTCCTCACTGCAAGCAAACTTCCGAAAGCCTGAAAAAAGTGATCGACAAATTCAAAGATAAAATTAAGTTCGTCTATCTTGATTTCCCGATCAATCCATCAGGCATTAGCAAGGCTGTTGCCGAAGGTGGCCATTGTGCAGCCGAACAGGGTAAATACTGGGAATATCATTACAAGGCTTTTGACGGACAATCTTCTCTTGATAAGGAGTCTCCTGGCAAGCTAGCAAAGGAGCTGAAGCTGGATGAAGCCAAATTCAAGACCTGTCTTGACGGCACAAAAGCCAAAGCTCTCGTAGAAAAGGGCCGGTTAGAAGGTGAGCGAATTGGGGTTAGCGGAACTCCGTATTTACTGATCAACGGTCGCCGTTACCTGGGGGCTCATACTTATGAAGCCCTGACGAAAGAGATTGAAACGTCTCTGAAGTAATCATTTCATACCTAAAGCCCCCTTGCCGAGAGGCAAGGGGGCTTTTTTATGCATTCAACTGTAGGGTTTTCATTAGTTTTTGTGTGACTATATGAGGTATTTTTTTGTCGACAGCGACTGCCCAATATTCCTCGAAAACACCGTTGAGCGTGCCAATGGCGACCAGTTCTTTGTCGTGAATTAATTCTTCTACCGCAGATGTAGCAGCGACGATTAGCCCAAGGTCGTGGGTCGCCATCAGCTTCTGTAAGCTCGTATCTTGGGCCTCTGCAACAACGTGAATTTTCTGGTCTTGAATCGCCAACCAATGATCCAATGAATGACGGAGTTGACTATCTGGTGTTGGTACGATGAATGGCTGTCCTGAAAGAGATGCAGGAAAGTTTTTTTTAAGACTCATAAATTTTCGACTTCCGCAGACGATCACAGGCATTCTTGCAACTTTTCTACATTGAAGGCTTGAAGACTCGGTTACGGGCGGCGCAAAATTAAGAAGTACCATATCGACTTTATGATCTTTTAGGTCTTTTAAAAGTTCTGATCCTTTTCCTTCATGTACGATAACAATACAATCCGTAACAGCACGAGCTGCGTTCAGAAGCTGGAGGCTGACATGCTTGGGTACTGTATCGATAATTCCTACATGAAATTCAACGCGCCCTAGGACGGGTTTTTGATCGATGGAATCTAGGAGTTCGGCGCCCAGCCGGAAAATTTCGTTGGCATAGTCGAGTGCTACCCGTCCAGCATCTGTCAGAATAAGTCGTCTGTTCTGCCGGTCAAAGAGCTTGTGGCCAATCACATCCTCGAGGTTTTTAAGCTGAGCACTTAGAGTCGGTTGCCCCAGTCGAAGCGTTTTGGCAGCTTTTGCAATGCTTCCCTCTGTCGCAATGACTTTGAAATAATAGAGGTGATGATAGTTAAGCCACGATTGCGTCATTTTTGATCCCAAGTGTCGTTGTTGTTTTCCGTTATGCTCACTTTCTTAGTGGTTCTTTTTTCCAGCTTGTCACAGCAAGGGAAGCTATCACTGAAAGAGCAAGGATTCCCCCAATGATCGAAAGTGACCATGAAATGGGAAACTTGCCTCCCATCATATCATTTAACCAGACCATTTTTAAGCCGACGAATGCCAATATGAATGCAAGACCTGTCTTGAGATAGCGGAATTTGTCCATCACACTTGCGAGCATAAAATACATACTGCGCAGCCCCAGTATGGCAAAAATGTTACTAGTGAATACGATGAACGGCTCTTTAGTTAATGCAAAAATAGCTGGAACTGAGTCAATAGCGAAAATAATGTCAGTGAATTCTAGGAAAATTAGGCTTAAAAATAATGGCGTTGCGTAAAGAACGCCCTTTTCTCGAACGAAGAAATTCTCACCGCGAATCGAGTCAGTGACGGGAATCAGTCGCCGCGTCAGTCTTACGATTGGGTTTTTACCAGGATCAGGAGCAGACTCTGGTGCGAACATGAGCTTGAGGGCTGTTATCAACAGAATGCCTCCAAACAAATAAACGACCCAATGGTACTGCATGAGGACGCTTCCAAGTGCAATAAATATTGCCCGGAATATTAATGCACCGATGATGCCGTAAAACAAAACCCGGTGCTGATATAACTTAGGTATGGCGAAATAACTGAAAACGACTGCAAATACGAAGATGTTGTCAATGGCCAGTGCCTTTTCGACCACAAACCCGCTGAGAAATTCCAACGCCGTCTGATTTGCTGCGACCGTGGGATCAAATCCAGGTACGCTCATCAACCGTTCATCTTGAGGGAATTTCCACAATGAATAACGCCATAAGCCATAATTAAACAACATGGCCAGACTAATCCAAACAGCTGTCCAAATTGAGGACTCTTTTAAAGAAACCTCATGAGACTTACGATGAAAAACACCTAAGTCTAAAAGCAGCATCACAGCGACGATTCCCAAAAAAGCTAGGTAAAGCCACCAGTAATCTGTCATCGGGAAAAGTGATGTATTCATTGTGGAATGCCTT
>CAMDGW010000186.1 GCA_945897695.1 Pseudobacteriovorax antillogorgiicola
TGGACGAAAATGCAAATACACCATCTCAGTTCGGTGTTCGCTCCATTCCTTATCTTGTGATCATGAAAAACGGTAAGGTTGTGGATAGCGCAGTCGGAGCGGTTCCAAAAGCAAAACTTGTCGACATGCTAAACAAAGCCCTTTGAAAATTAGGAGCGTTTGCCAGGTGGCAGAGCCCTCACAAAAAGGTGTCATCGAAAAACTCTGGTTGGAGCAAGGTTTGATTCCAGCCGGAGTTGACGAAGTTGGCCGTGGGTGTATTGCTGGCCCCGTGGTCGCAGCATGCGTTATTCTCGATTACTCAAAACTTGAGTCGCTTGATACCCGCACAAAATCGAAGATTCGCGATAGCAAGACGCTTTCTGCAAAGCAGCGGGCTGAGCTAATCGATCTGATTGAAGAAATCAGTCTCAGCAGTGCCCTTGGCGTTGCATCGGAACGAGAAATTGAGCAGATCGGAATTCTTAAGGCTACGTTTATCGCAATGAACCGAGCTATTGAGTCATTAGAAACGGTTCGCCCAGATATTTTACTCGTTGATGGCAATCAGCGGATTGCCAATCAGACCATCAAGCAACAGACGATTGTAAAAGGTGACAGCCTTTGTTTTGCGATAGCTGCTGCTTCCATTATTGCAAAAGAACACCGCGATCAATTCATGCACAAGCAGGCCGCAGTCCACCCACACTGGGGTTTTGATCGTCATGTGGGCTACGGAACATCTGAACACATCGCTGCCATTAATTCCCATGGAATTTGTAATCTTCACAGAAGAAATTTCGCTCCCATTCGTGATCTAGTTAGTACCCCCTGAACCCTCATTTCTGCCAAAGGTAAAATCTCATGATTGGTGAAGAACCACTCTGTAGGCTTCGCTCTTTTTGGGACAAAGTTAGCCGAAAAGGATTCGAGCAAATTGAAGTCACGCACAACTGGTCGACCTCACTATTGCGAACACTCGATCGAAAGCTGCTCGGCAAACTAGGGGAAAATATAGTATCGAAGTGGGCTCAACTGGATGGCTTTGTGATTTTACACAGAAGCTTTCGACACACAGGGTTTGAACTGGATCTCGTCATTCAGCGCGATTCTTGGATCAATATTCTTGAGGTGAAAACAAGACTAAATCCATCTCACGCTCCTGATATGAATATTACCCAGGGCTGGATAAATAAACGCAAGAGGTCTGCTCTTTTGCGCGGAATGACCTTTCTTTCCGATACTATTTCTGACGGGATTGGAAGCGTTGAGACCATAACGATTGATCTTGTGGCGATAGACATCTATGACTTCCAAAGAAAAATCAAAGCCTATCGCTGGCCCAACGTGATCTGTCTTAAAGACTGATAGGGGTATCAAAAAAATCCCACCAGCAAATTGCTAGCGGGATTTTCACTTTTCTAGGACTCAGCAAAAAGCAAAATTAAGATTGTGCAGTTGCCGAACTTTCCGTAGCACCGCCAAAGTAACGGCTACGAATACGCGCTGCCTTACCAGACAAATCACGAAGGTAATAAAGTCGGCTACGACGAACGCGGCCTTGAGCAATAACTTCAACCTTATCAACGAGTGGACTCATCGATGGAAACACGCGTTCCACTCCAATGCCACCTGCAGAAATTTTTCTGACGGTAAAGGAGCTGCCAGCAGTTCCTTTGCGGTAACGAGTTACGATGCCTTCATAGGTCTGAATACGGAACTTGGAAGCATCTGCACCTTCCTGGATTTTGTAATGAACGCGCACTGTGTCACCAGAGCGGAATTCAGGGAGTGCTTTCGCGTCTTTGAAGACACGCTTTTCGAACTTGTTGATGATTAGATTTTTCATGGATTCACCCAACGTATCGGTTACATTCTACTCATACATATTAACGACTTAAGCCAAATTATCTCGGAATTTCCAGGACCCTAGGCGCAAGTTGAAGACACCTCTGATACCCTAAAACTTTCTGCACGGTCAAGCGCTTATTGTAGCGCTAACCTTGGAGCGAGCCGATTTCAAAGTGCCAGAACCGAGGTCTTGCCGGTAATCCAATGCAATCTCTCCAAGATCCTCACGGACTGCAGTCGGGATTAGCTCCCTAACTAGTGGTAGGACCACCTTCTCCATTTGCTCCAGATGGCGTCCAACCTTCCGAAAAATATCGACTATTTTCGGCTCTGCTAACTCGCCACTTTTCTTATAGGAAGCCACCAAGCGGCCAATGGCTTTGGTTTGCTCTTCAGCTAACATGGCCGCAGCCGAAGCTCCTCGACCGGCATCTACAAGCTCGGGAATCACAAGCTCGCCACCAACCCTAATTACCAGGTCTACTCGAGCCATAAACTTTTCAAGCGCATTATCCGCCAAAATCTGGGGTATATCATTCGCAACCAGAGCGGGAAACTCTGCCTTGATAGCCGAATACTCCTCTTTCATGAAGTGAAGCAGATCCATCGTTTCCGTTCTCCTTCGATTAGAAATTCTCGTACTGGGGCACCCTGCCCTCGAACGCCGCCTTTTTAGTGACTTTACCCGCAAGATGCAAGCACCCATTTTCATATAAATTCATGAATTAATTATTTTTTTAAGAATTTAGCTAGAGATCTTAATAAGTATCTTGAAAGTCTTGAAATAGATTCTTAAAAAAAGACTAAAAATTGGGTGGCAAAACAAGTCTAGAAAGCTATTTTGACTCTCGTTGGGGATATTTTTTTAAAAAGGCAGACCCGTCGTGGCAATTATGGATCAAATTGAACAGAAGATTTCAGCAGGACTTCCGATCTCACGCCAGGACGCAGGGTTTCTTTTCCTTGAGGCAACGGACGAACAACTGAGCAGGCTCGCGACTTTTATGAAGTCGCGATTCCACGACGCTGATCATGCCACCTATCTCATCATGGCCATCGTCAACTATACAAATGTCTGCGTTGCGAAGTGTGACTATTGCTCATTTTTCCGGCTCCCCCACGACAAAGATACCTACCTCCTCAATACTGAGCAGGTCTGTGAGAAGATTGACTCTCTCGTTAAGTTTGGCGGAAAACTGGTTGGTTTTAATGGAGGCTTTCATCCGAAGCTCCGAATTCATGACTACGCGGAATTATTCTCACAAGTTCGAAGTCGATATCCCGATCTTGAATTCTACGAAATGACTGTCGCTGAATTCATGTTCTCCTGCAAGGTATCAAAAGTCAGCTACGACGACGGTGCAAAGATACTGGCTGAAAGCGGCACACGCTGGGTAACCGGTGGCGGAGCTGAAATCATGGATAACAGCTTCAGAAAACGACATAGCCCTGGCAAGTTCAGCGTTGAAGATTATTATTTTGCCCAGGAAGCAATATTGCGTGCAGGCATGGGATCCACTGCGACTATGGTCATTGGGTTTGACGAATCTCTCGAAGAACGCTTGAATCACCTTGAATCCCTGCGAGCGTTCCAAGACCGTGTTGGCGGTACGCTAGCAAGCTTTCTCTGCTGGACTTATAAGCCCTGGAATAACCAATTAGGCGGTGAAGAGATTCCGACCTCTGAGTACCTACGTTGGCTCGCAGTTTCACGGATTTACCTGCACAACATCCGAAACATTCGAACATCAGTTTTGACAAAAAATACTGATGCACTTCTTGGGCTAAAGTTTGGTGCAAATGATTTTGACCTACCAACGGAGGATGAAGTAACTCAGAAGGCGGGCGCAACAATCAGCCACGACTTCGAAAATATCCTGCAGACAGCCAAAAATCTTAAAATTCGAGCCGTGCAACGCGACTCTTGGCCGGTAAGATTTTGGCATCAATCAAAAAAACCTAATTTAAGCCCGTAATTTCAGCTCGCGGGTGAAAATTCCACTCCAATTAGCGGCCACTACGTGACCCACCGAAAGCCTGATATACTTTAGTTATCCTTG
>CAMDGW010000187.1 GCA_945897695.1 Pseudobacteriovorax antillogorgiicola
AACGATATTGTCCGTTGATTTATTCAACTCAGCCAATGCTGAATATAGGGTCACAGTTTTACCAGATCCGGTTGGACCAGTGACTAGCACCATCCCATTTGCTAGGCCGATACTTTCTTTAAATCTAGCCAAATCATCGGCCTCAAAGCCCAATTTCGTCATATCAGTCTGTAAACTTCCCTTATCAAGAATACGAAGTACGATTTTCTCGCCAAACGCCGTCGGACAGGAGTTAACACGAAAGTCGATAGGACGACCGTTGATAGAAACATTCATGTTGGCGTCCTGTGGTAGACGCTTTTCAGAAATGTTCATTTTAGCCATAATTTTTATCTTGGCAGTTATCTGGTCTTTCCAGGCTAACTTAACCTTCTGCAGCTCCTGTAACGACCCATCAATTCGAAGTCTAACGCGCATTTCAGTTTCGTAGGGCTCAATGTGGATATCCGAGGCACCTTTTGCAACACACTGTTTGAGAATGAACCCTGCTAATTGGGTGATACCCGCATCATCGTCCTCACCAGAAATTTCTTGACGCTCGTTTTGATCTTTTTCCTGGTTCTGTTCATCAACCTTTAACTTCGTTAAATCGAGAACGCCGCCGTAATATTTGTCCAACGCATCCGAAATTCTGAACTCACTAGCCAGAACAGATCGAATAAAATAATTCGTTTTTACCTGAATTGCTCGAAGTAAGTCTGGATTTTGGGGATTCCCAGTTGCCACTATGAGGTTGTTTGCACTTCGATCAATGGGTATCACACGTAATTTTTTCGCCAAGTCCTTGGGAATTAGCTCTAAAATTTCCAGTGGTATATCTCTATCTTCTAGATGAACGACAGGACTGTTGATGACTGCACCAACGGCATCAATCAAATCGCGACCAGACACCTTGTTCAGTGTCTCCAAAGCATGCAAATAGGAAATTTTCTTTTCGGCAACTCTTTGACGAACGAGCTCAAGATCCTCGCGATTGAAACCCATCGCAAGCAACTTGTCTTTAATTTGATCCTGAAACGTCTGAGCCATTCCAAAATGCTCCCCTCACCAACGCTCGTCATTGGGTTAGGGATCGGCGGAATTGCTACGACTCTTAACTTATTCTAGAAATAGACAAATTGATTTACGTCGAAATTTGACTATAAATCACATTGGGATTGACGTGTTGCATGCGAAGATAACGCATGTTTGTCAGTGCCATCAATTTAGCTATTTCACCGGCTGCAAACCGCGGAAATTTCTTATGATTCTTAAAAAACTTCAATATTTGTCCACAAGCCATTTCCGGGTGAATAATCATTCCCTGGCCCAACATATATCGATCGCCAAGTCCGAAAACAAATCCCTGAAAGATCGATTTCCTTGGAAAATACTTCAATGTTTCGCCAGATTTCGAGCTGATCGTCAACTCGCCGTCTGCGAGTAAATCCATAACTGTGATTTGACTCGCTCCAGCTTTCACAACTTGAAAAATCCCATGTCTAAAACCGCAGAAGCGACGCCAATAATCTGCCGTCTGATCATCACCTGACGTCATGTGGGCGTTTTTCTCCAAGAACACAGATAGAGGACTCCGCATGCCTGGACTAGAAGTCATCGGGCGTTCCAAGATGCAGTATTCTAGAAAGTAATTCATCCGCGCCTGATAAAAATCATCTTCATGATTGACCTTGCCGAATTGCATCTGAAACTCATCAAGCGGGGCAGTAAAATAAGTCTTGCCTGCGACGGACTCAAGCCACGCAACAACGATTTCAAGACAATCATCAATCGTTGAAGGTGAAGTCACTACTCCCTGCTGCAGGGTACCAGGTAAGTTAGGGTTTACGCCTGGGCCGAATTTAACCGTCATAGATTCACCGAAGGTTTCCAACACCATTCAAAAACCCTTTCTCCAAATAACGGCCATTTTATTTTGATCGGTAGCCAGATTGCCATGCCATTTTTTGCGGAAAGATCAGCGCAGGTGAGTTTCAGTGACTCGGCATAACGCTCCCCAGACGACGGCAATTGCTCGACATACATAATATCCTCTAGCGGTACGTAAATACCATAGTCGAGGAAATATTTTTGCTCATTCCGCTTAAACTCGGTACGGACTGGCTCCGTTAGATTTAAGCTTTCCTTGCCTAGAGCCGGATGACGAAGTGTTGCAACAAAAACTCTAATAGAATCTGAGGTAGACCATAGAAACACGGTTAAAAATGCAAGAAACCAAGAAAGGATGATTATTTTTTTTTGTTTTGTGCCCACAAGGCCTCCGGGACGCCCAGGCGGCGCGATAATTCCCGGCTCAGTACAAAAAACCAATCACTTAGTCGATTCAAATAGATTCGAACTTCATCACGCACTGCATCCTGTTCTGACATTCGGACCACCGCTCTCTCCGCGCGCCTGCAAACGGTTCGTGCTAGGTGACATGTTGAATTAGCGATGTGTCCTCCCGGCAATATGAAATTTTCAAGCGGTGGCAGGCTTTCGTTAAACTCGTCCATCTCGCGCTCAAGACGCTCCACGTCTCCCATTGCAACAACTTGCTGAACGTTTATGTTCAAGACGTCAAGCGGTACAGATAATTCCCCACCAATATCAAAAAGCTCATTTTGGATTTTAATTAAGGAATTGATAATCTCGCCCATTCTTTTATCAGGCTCAATTGTGTCACGCAAAAGACCTACAACTGCGTTGAGCTCATCAACGGTGCCGTAGGCCTCAATGCGAACATTACTTTTTAGTAGCTTTTCACCGGTGGCAAGCAGAGTGGAACCCTTATCGCCTACTTTGGTGTAAATTTTTGACAGTCTTATGCTCACAACCTAATCAAAACCTAGACTTAATCGTCTGAGCCGCCTCTCGAGTTAAGGAGATCAGTGGGCGGGACCTGACGGTTCACACAGTCTCTCAGTTTATCTGACGGGTGGAACGTGACCACGCGACGAGCAGTAATTTCAATCTTTTGGCCGGTATGCGGATTGCGACCTGGACGACTGCGCTTTTCTTTAACGATCCATTTACCAAAACCGCTGATCTTGACCTCTTTGCCTTTTTCAAGCTTCGCTTTGACTTCTTCCAGAATCATTTCAAGGATTTCTTTCGCTTCTTTGACGGGATATCCCACCTTGTCGCGAATCAATTCGATGAGTGCATCCTTGGTTAGCGTAGACATGTCAGGTTTCTCCTCTATATCAAACGTCGGCGGCTGATTGGTAAGTCGTAAGTCACTAAACATATTATGCAACTTCCCTGCCTATGGATGCAACCCCCCAGTAGGAGTTTTGCACCGGGAGTCTAAAAACCCATATATTTTAGATACTTAAGTAGCCTGGCGTGGACGTTAGTCTCCTTATTGTCTTGTCAACAAGGGGACAAATCTCCATGATTACCTCAACTTTCACCTTATTTCGGTGTCAAAATATGAAGATTAGCAAAATTATTTTTGCCGCGCTGTTCGCCATTGTTTGTCTTTTGGTAACACTTGTCTATTTCGGATATGAGCACGTCCGAAATCAGGGGCTGTCCAATCAGGAGCTAATATCTTACTCAACCGCCACGGTGCGGCGAGACCAGCGAGGTATATTTTCTATAAAGGCTGCAGGTTGGTCTGAACTAGCAGAAGCTCAGGGATTTGCCGCTGCAAGCGAGCGCATGTTTCAAATGGATTTAATGCGCAGAAAAGCTGATGGCTCGCTCTCCGAGCTTTTTGGCCAATCGGCACTGGAGTATGACCGCAAACAGCGCGCA
>CAMDGW010000188.1 GCA_945897695.1 Pseudobacteriovorax antillogorgiicola
ATTTTTCTCACTCTGCATACTGAAATCGCGCACGCGGCAGGTCTCGACCTTGACCCAGAAGAGCTAAAAGGAACCTCATCGAAAAAAACCGTTGCGGTCCTCCAAAATCGTTTTTTCCTCAAAGCATGGCGTCCTGAAGTGGGAATTCTCGCAGGGACGATTACCAATGAAGCTTACAACGACACAAAACTTCAAGGGCTACGACTAGGTTTATTCCTCAACGAGTGGGTTGGCGCTGAGGTTCAACATATCGTTACCACAGTAAAAGACTCCGCCGATCGAAAGGCTCTCAATAAGAAAATTTATCGCGACCGCACCGATCCAAGCAAACTCGTGAGCGCGGATGCTGAAGTAAATCCAATTCACATCATGCAGGACGTTGTCGCAATTGCAGCACCTTTCTACGGCAAGATGAATATCCTAGACCTGGCACTTGTCTACGTGGACATCTACGGAACCTTCGGAATTTCACGCGTAAAAACCGATCAGGGAGATATGACAGCGCTGGCATTAGGTGGCGGCCAAAGATTCTATTTTGGAGAACGCTGGAGTACTCGCTTGGACTTCAGAAATCGCTCCTACACTGAAAAACGCGCCGGAAACGAATCACGTCGCAACGCTTGGACAGTCGATTTAGGTTTGAGCTATCTATTCCTTTAAGAGACGGAGGCCTCTATGAATAAATACAAAAAAAATCGTCTCAGAATGCTGCTAGCACTCAGTGCTATCACTTCCACTTCAGTATATGCGACAGGATCCCATGGCATTGGACCTTTAAAGGTCGTAAAGCCTGTCCAGGTGAACGCCCAAGACAAGATCGTTAAACCGTCATCCCAAGATGTCGTAAAACTAGAGGCACCGGACGTCCAGACTCCTAACTTAAAATCAAAAACCTGGGAAAAATTTGTTGAAGTTCGTAGGAAATATCGTGCTGGGGGAATCAGTGAAGAACAAGCCTGGGCAGAAGTCACTCTTCTTGCTGACGACTTAAAATCCCTAAACAAGTCCCAGCAGGCGTCACTCCTCCAGACTCAAGCGACCTTACTGAACAAGGCAAACCAGCCGGTGCTTTCATCCATCTATGCAGCCCAGGCGTTGCGGGACGCTGATAACCCGATAGATGATGATTACCGCAGAAGTTGGCAAATCCTGCGTGACGTCTCCCGTGAGTATCCACTCCAAAATCTACTCGAAATTGTTGCCACTAGCGTAAATATAGGTGACAAAAAAGCGCCTGGATTTGGGTCCGATTGGAACTACTTTGTTGGAAACGCCATGATCAAGGCAAACAAATTAGACAAAGCACTTTCCGCGTATCAGCAGGTCACGCCTGGGGATCGCTACTATTTTCCGGCAAAATTCCAGGAGGCCATGATCTTTCTGGACGGTGGAAAGAAAATTGAAGCGATTGCTTCGCTCAAATCCATAATCTACCCAGCATCTCTTCTTGGCAAAAAAATTAAACCTGAAGAATACGATGCTATAAAAGATCATGCAAATATGGCAATAGGGCGAATCTACTACGAGGAGCGTAAATTTAGCGACTCCATCAAACACTACCGCTTGGTAAGGCGGACTGGACCGCAATTTTATGATTCGTTGTTTGAACAGAGCTGGGCATTATTCCTTGCTGGATACCCAAATCACGCGCTAGGCATGCTCCATGGCGTCAGAAGTCCCTTTTTTAAAGACACATTCAATCCTGAAGCCACCATGCTCGCATCAATTATTTACTATTGGATGTGTCGATACGATGACTCTAGAGGCGAGTTGGCTGAATTCATGCTCAAGCACCAACAATCCATAGACTCTCTAGATCGCTACCTTAAAAAAGGTATCAATGATCCAAAGATCTATTATCAACTTTTTGAAGACACGGTTACGGGTGTGTCCTCTGAGGGACTTGGTATACCACGCGAAGTCCTCGTAATGGCCACCCAACAAGACAATCTCCTTTACGTACGAGACCAGTATTCGGCGGTTATAAGAGAATTACAAAAACTTGAGACCAAAGGAATTTTTGGAAATAAGGAGCGAATCGACGGACCACGGAGCCTCCTTGAAAAATGGGCTTCTGTACTACGAGATGACATCGGCTTTCGACTTCATAACGAGCTGAAGGCGATGAGACTCGACTATGAACGTCTTTATGATCAAGGTCAGTTCTTATATGTCGAACTTCTTATGAGCAAGAAGGATCAACTTCTTGGTAAGGAGCTACATAGCGCGAGCAAGATCGACAAAGTATCCCAGGTCGATAACATACGCGGCTGGGGTAAAAAAACCCAGTCATGGGCGGGAGACGACAAAAACGAATACTGGGCCGATGAACTTGGATTTCACATTTACCGCCTTAAACCAATGTGCCTAAACAAAAATTAAACATCGAATTTCTGTTGATTTCAAATCCTGGCAAGGGAGAACAAAATGTCTAGAGGAACCTACCCAATGAGAAAAACATTCATCACAGCGCTACTTCTGTGCGGCATTGCCACACAAGCGCTTGCCGGAAGCTCCAGCCGCGCCATAGAGTCTCAAAATCACAAAGTATCGGCCCCCACAAAGGAGGACAGCGCCGATTATTTTGCTGAAAATCGTGTTGGGATTTCGGCTGAAACAGCCCAAAAAGCGGATGGATTACGCATTAAAACTATGAACAGCATTAAGGCTCTTCTTGATAACAAGAAAAATAGCCGCCAAGAGTTTGAACTTACTCTTCGCCTTGGCGAACTTCATGTTGAAAGAGCCGACTACCTACGCGATCTCGAAATACAGTCCTACCTTAAGGAATACGATCGATGGGAGCACTCTGATACCAAGACAAGAGCAGCAAAACCACCCATCGCAGTCTATAAAAATTCTGACGCAAGTCTCTATAATGCCGTCCAGGTATTCAGAAAGCTAGTTGCGAAATACCCTACTCACCCCAGAACGGACGCCGTCCTTTATGGCCTCGGTAGCACTTTAGGACGTCTCAATGACGACAACGCTGTCAATTACTATAAGCAAATGATCAAAAGCCATCCGAAATCACCGCTTATTCCGGATTCCTGGTTAGCAATGGGTGAATTCTATTTTGATAAACATGACATCAAGAATGCGCGAGAGTCGTACCAGCAGGTTATGAACTTCAAGACACACCGTGCATATCCATACGCTGTCTATAAGCTTGGCTGGTGCTTCTACAATAGCCAGGGAACAGATGAAAAAAAGCCTGATGAAAATCTTCGGAAATCAATCGCAGCATTCCAACTCGTTGTAAAATTATCCGACAAGAAAAAAGCTCAAAACTTCAATCTACGAGAAGAAGCTCTTAGGGATCTTGTTATGGTTTATGCAGAGGCGGAAGATACCGATGGGGCTTGGGCATATTTCCGGGACATCGGCGAGAAAGATAAGTTCTATAAAATGTTGGAACGGATGGGAGTACTTTACTCTGAAGCTGGTAAAGACGCCAAAGCAATCGAGGTTTATACCAGACTCGTGAAAGAATCGTCCAATCGCAAGAATAACCCCCAAATCTACCAAAAGATGGTAGGCCTCTATGACAACATGCAAAATTTTTCTGAAGTCGTCGAAACAATCCGAACAATGAAAACTTACTACGTCGAAGAGTCACAATGGACGTCTGCAAATAAAAATGACAGTAAGACAATCGAAGGCGCAAAAGTACTAACCGAGCGTACCATGCATCGATATGGCACGATGTTCCATAGTCGTGGTCAAAAAATTAAAAATC
>CAMDGW010000189.1 GCA_945897695.1 Pseudobacteriovorax antillogorgiicola
CCGTGCGCTCCTGGTTTTTATTGTCCCTGCCAGTGATGGCAGTTTTGCTTTAACCTACTGGATTCTAGTGGAGAATTTCGCGTGGAAATGCAGACCGTAACTAGCTCAATGTCCCCGGCAAAAGTCATCCCAACAACCTCTCGCGTCGAAGCTGACTCTTCTCGTTATGCTTCAAGCCTGCCATTCGCCACAGACGGTGAATTTACGGGCAAGCTAGACAGCTTTTCCCTGGAGGCAGTGGTTGAGCATAAGATCTCTAAGTTCCTCGACCAAGTTGGTGGTATGTACCCAGAAGATCTTCATAGCCTCATTTTGGGCAAAGTAGAGAAGCCTCTTTTGGCTCAAATTCTCCGTCGCACTGGCGGGAACCAAGTTCACGCTAGCCGCATTCTTGGCATCAACAGGAACACACTTCGCAAGAAGATGAAAATGCACTCCGTTAAGGCTTAATTCGCCTCGGAACAGCCCTAAGGTTTAACCAGATAGGGCCCGCCAAGTTGTCTTGGCGGGCCCTATCTTTTTGTTGACGTCTGACTACCTTGGAAAAGCCCAGGCGCGCATCACTGCAATAGGTTGTAGAAAGATACGAAATTAAGCTGACATGCCAGCTTAATGTCATCTAAGGAGCCGTGCCGGTTCTTGGCCACGATGACTTCAGCCTTCCCAGCATCTTCACTGTTTGGATTATAATACTCATCCCGATACACAAACATAATTAAGTCGGCATCCTGCTCGATAGCACCCGACTCACGTAAGTCACTGGTCTTTGGACGGTGATCGGTACGAGTATCAGCACTCCGGTTAAGCTGCGAGAGAACGATCACCGGAACATCAAGCTCCTTGGCTAGGGCTTTAAGCCCACCAGACAACTCGGCAACCTCGCGTTCTCGGCTATCTGCTCGCTTACTGCTTGCGCCCATCAGCTGCAAGTAGTCAATTATGACCATGCCTAAGCCAAATTCCTTCTTGTGCCGCCTAAGCCTAGAGCGAAGCTCCACGAGGGATATACCACCTGTGTCGTCTATACTAAGGGGCATATTGGTTAACGTGTTTGCTGCAACTCCCAGGCGATTTAAGTCATCATCTGTTAAATCGCCTTTTCTGATCCGGCTTGAATCAATTCGACCAATGGATGACAGCAGACGCATCATGAGCTGGTTTTTGGGCATTTCAAGGCTGAATACAACTGTAGGAAACCCTTTTTGGGACGCATGAGCTGCAAAATTCAGAGCCAATGCTGTCTTACCCATAGCGGGACGAGCTGCCAATATGATCAGGTCACTTCTCTGAAAGCCACCCGTCAGATTATCCAAGTCTCTGAAACCAGAAGGGACACCTGTTGGCTGTCCGTTGGACTGAATGCGGCGCTCGATCTCTTCAATGGTACTATCAAGGACAATAGGAGCTGATGTGATGCCGCCTTGGCGATCTTGCTCGCCAAAAATGGATAGAATTTCTTTTTCAAAATCCCCTAAAAACTCGGTGACGTCACCATCGGCGGTCGCCGCTCGCGATGACACACTTTGCCCCATAGCCACGATACGCCTAAGGTAAGCGTGCTTTCTGATCTGGGTTGCGTAATAAAGGGCATTTTGAGCAACAGGAGCCGATTCCATCAGTTCAATCAGGTACCCGGCACCAATCTCTTGCCCCTGAGCATTAGAACCCCGTTTAAGCTTCTCTGCGACGGATACTATGTCAGTAGGATAATTGGCAGCATCCAACTCCATCATCGATTCAAAAATCCGACGATGAGCGTCTGCAAAAAAATGTTCCGGAAGGAGCCCACCGGCAGTCACACTAGTCAGATGCACGGGCTCCTTGAGAATAGCTCCCAAGACAGCTTTTTCTGATTCCTGTGAATGTGGAGGGACAAATCCCTGCATTTCCGGAAACCCCTTAAAGAATTAAACGTTTTATTACAGCTAAAAACTAACCCGCGGAGCAATCATTTTGCAACCGCGGGTTGTTTTAGCTTTCAAGTTCCGGGGCTTAGGTAAATCCCTCGACCCGCCATCAGATCACTGCTTAGCAACAACCCAAACTTTGAATTTAGCTGTTACGTCTGAATGAAGTTTAACTTGCCCATGGTAAACACCAACTTTTTTGATGTCTTCAACAAGCGAAATATCACGACGGGCGACCTTGTGGCCTTCTTGACCCAGCAATTCTTCCAATTCTGCTGTTGTAACAGAACCGAAAATGCGCTCATCTTCGCCTGTTTGCTTGTAAACGGTCACAGAAACTTTCTCGATCTGAGCCGCGAGAGTTTTTGCTTCAGCAAGCAATTGAGCTTTTCTCTTATCTAGGATGCGGCGGTGATGCTTCAAAGCGGCTTCATTAGCTTCGTTTGCCACTGCAGCAAATCCACGTGGAAGAAGGTAATTGCGCGCATAACCGTTACGTACGTTGACGATTTCACCAATACGACCGAGTGACGTCACGTCTTGGTTTAAAATAACTTTCATGGTTTCGTTCTCCTGCTCTTAGCCAATGGCAATCAATCGCGTTCGCGGAATTCGTTTGCGGCTTCACGAGCTGCTGCAGCAGCCTTCGCAAGTTGCTCTTTGCGTTGAGCAACGTCGACGTTTTGGCCGATATATACCGACATATAGCGAAGGACATCGTCGTCGATGCGCATGAGACGTTCCATCTCAGTAAGGTTTGCTGACGTACCAACGAAATCGTAGTTTACGTAGTTGCCGCGGAAAGCTTTTTTCATTGGGAATGCAAGTTTCTTCACACCCCACGCACTTTTCTGCAGAATCTCGCCACCATCTGAGAGCATCAACTTCTCGTATTTGCCAAGAAGCTTTGTACTTTCAGACTCTGGAAGGTCTGCGCGCGCGATGATTGTCATTTCGTATTCTCTTAACACCTTTAAATCCTCCCCTATGGTTTAAACAGCCAAGCGTAACTATTGCGCCCAGCAAAGGAGCCTCCCTCAAATTTGAGGGATCTTGTTTTTCAGCGAAATTATTTTCGCTGCCGAAACATTTCCTTCATGCGCAGCTCAACGTCTGCTTTCACAGCTTTGACGTAGTCTGCGACTTCTGCCGCCGGCATTGGACGGAGCACGTAATCTGCCACATCCATCATGGGCCGTCCATCTTCCAGTTTTGGAGGACGCCCCACACCGAGCTTCACACGCTGGAAGTCGTCCTTTCCGGACTCTTCCATGATCGAACGAATTCCGTTGTGGCCACCGTGACCACCTCCAGCTCTCGCCCGAACTTTACACGATGGAACATCAATGTCATCGTGTAAAACAATCCAGTCTTGCGACGGAATCTTAAAAAACTGAGCCACCTTCAACACCGACCGGCCACTCAGATTCATAAACGTCATCGGTTTCAGTAAAAGACAAGCCTCACCGAGCACCTGTCCTTTGGACATTTCACCTTGAAACTTATCAACAGCACCTTGATCCCAGTTCAAACCGGAATCTCGGGCCAGCTCATCAATCACCCAAAAACCCGCGTTGTGCCGCGTCATTTCGTAGCGCTGCCCAGGATTTCCAAGGCCGACAAGCAGTTTCAAAACTTACGCCTTCATCAGATCCACGTGAAGAGCAACACGCTTAACAGGGTGGAGCTGAAGCTCTTGGATCTTTACTGGAACAGTCTTGCCGTCCATCACCATGTCAAACTTACGGTCGCCGTTCTTCCAAGCTTTTGGAAGAAGCTTTGGGTCCAACTCAAGGTTTGTTGCCTTGCCGTTTTCCAACAACACAGCAGGA
>CAMDGW010000190.1 GCA_945897695.1 Pseudobacteriovorax antillogorgiicola
ATTTTTACTCCTTTCAGAAGTGTTGCGCCATTGTGATGGCGATGTGAGGTTAAAGAAGCAATACACATGCCATTTGGATGGTGGGCTATAATTAACGAAAATCATTCGGTATTTTTACAGATTGGGAATCAGTTCGTGATGTTAAGTCCTGACTTGTTGTCAACGTATCACACACTGTCTTTTGCATTCGACCGCGAATTGACTCAATTTAAACCTACCAGCAAAGAGCTCGGGATCACTTGGAGGCCAGCATAGACCTTAAAATAGTGTTTGATAATTCGAGACGAAATAATTCGCTTAGACGAAGTGGTTGGCCAGGCATTCATTGGGCAGAAGTGGTGGGGTAGGAATCGATATGTTCTATGAGTTTCTGTGGGTGGGTAGAATGACTTCTTGTTGGGGTAGGTGAGTAGCAAAGATGTCCGGAAGTTTTCAATTTTGTTATTATTTTGCCCAGCGCCTCCAATGTTGAGTGCGGCAAATAATTCTCTTTGCGCCTTAACCGACCGTGGCCCCGTAGCGAGTTTTTCTGCGAATCTAATGTTTAAATACGCGTACTAGCTGGTGTTCTGGTAACAGACCAGAGATTTCTGCTGGCGGCACGATGATTGCTAACCCACTCGTTGCCAATTGGGGCTTCGCGAGGGTTAGCGCGTGAAATATATCTGGTCTGAGTTTCTGTTGTTGGGAGTGATGGCCTGCGTGTCATGTTCGCTTGTCAATGATCTTGATTCCCGTGAAAAAAATAATTATGGATCCCAAACTTCCTGTCCAGCTGCCAAAGCGAAGCGATGCGAGGCTATCCGTAAAGAGCTCGATGATTTATATGGACAGCGGAATGCCGCCAGCAAAATCAAAAACGGGGATGAAGTCAACCGCGTTCTCCTTGAGATTAATTACCGTCTTGAGAAACTGTCGCTTATCCGTGATCAAAAGGATAGTACCGACGAGCTTTCGAAACTCGATCAGAAATATGCGGAACTTCGAAAAATCTTGGAGCGGACCTCTGGTCTGCCTCAGGGCTACGTGCGTCCGGATGGGGTCACGGTCTCGTCGGTGATCTATCAGACGTCAGAATTGCAAGCCGTGGTGGACGTGATGCACGCGTTCGGTGATCTTTATATTGACGCAACTCCAGTGAATGCCGACGGTGAGCAAATCGCTGAGGACTATTCGGTGCCCATGCCCTGGAGTGGGTATTGGTATCCGCTGCGACGTGACGAGATGTTTGGTGACCGTGATTCGCCCCTTAGGAAATTTGACCGCGTCTTTGGGGGGCATGCCGTTGAATGGGAAAAAAGCCATCAGCTTAGCACGACTGAGTCGTGGGAGGGATTATGCGGAGCGCTGTCGGTAGCGGCAGTTATGACTAAAGAGCCATCAGGTCCGGTGACCTATCGCGGTGAGACGTTTAGCGTATCAGACCAGAAGGCACTGCTGATGAAAGCTTATGAGCTGTATCCAACAAAAACATTCGGCATCCGTTACAACGGTGATCAGGCCACGGACGGGGCGAGGTCTGACATCCGGCCGGAGGTGTTTCACCGCGTTGCTGAGTCTTTTATTAAGGAACAAAAGAAGTCCTTTATTATCGATGACACCGCGGGCATTGAGGTTTGGAATAAGCCTATTTACCGCCTTCGGTGGCGTATCACAAAAGACGACAAGGTCGAGAACGCTTACCTTGTGAAGGCTTGGCCATGGTTTGTTAGGCAGCGCAATGAGATCAGCGAGGCTCTCACCTCTGAAAACGACCGTTACGCCCCGGCGCCTTATGAGTATCGGCTCTATGTTGACCCATCCCCAAGAGCCGACGGTAAGTACCGGGTTATCGCTGGCGAATGGTTGGGCGCGTCCAAGGAAACTCATCCTGATTATGTCGTGGTGCCGGAAGCTAATGGCAGTCCCAAAAGTTCCAACCCCGGCATTAACACCAACCTGAATCTGATACTGTCGATTGTGGGACAGAGTCAGCGGTAGGTGATTATTAATTCGTGGGAGAGTGGAGGTGGACCAAAATCAACAGGCTTAGCAACGTTTCCGTGCCGTCGTTCGTGAAGAAGAATCATTGACCACTTAATCAATTCCGGAGGAGATAACCATGAAAATTATACTTGGCTCTGCATTATTGCTTATGACCACCGCGTTGCCCCTGCTTGCCAGTGACACCGAGGAGCATCAGGCGCTGACATTGTTACAGCTGCAGGCGAAATGTACCGATCTCGCGAGCAATCCACAAATTCAGCCGTTCAAGCCATCTGTCACCTGCAGCATGACAAGCTTTAAATGGGTGCCAGCGCAAGCTGGTAGTTTTACCCTGAAAAGCCAGAAAATTATCGGCGCGTCAATCCAGATGAAAAGCTTTTATGTTCCTCAGGAAAGCCAAACTCTTGATGACAAGGATTTCATTCAACCTTGCGGCGTATTTCAAAAAATCTCTGAGAACGTCAGCAATGTCGATGTTGAGTTGAGCTGCGAGGAGTTGGGAGCCATCACCGACCTCGCCGCGTTCTGTGAGCCACATCTTCTTCGCCGTGTTGGTGAGGATCCAGCTCTTGTGAGCAGCCGCGAAACAGGTGAGGTCTATACACTATGCGGTCAAGGTGCGGCACTTGCGCCTGCACTGACTACAGCGCGTACGCCGGTGCGTTGAACTAACGGTTCAGCCCAGGCAATAGTCTGTCAAACAAAAACGCCCCGGAATATTGCCGGTGCGTTTTTTGATTTGTGCGCCCGGCAGGGCGCACATCCAGAGAGTGAAAGTCTCTCGTGGGCCGTGATGGCCCACAGTTCCATAAAGTGACAGACTAACAGCAAGTCCGTGATGGTGATAAGATAGCGACATGTCAGAGGTTAAGAGTTCCTGAACAAGGCTTTTCGATGTCTTCCTTGAGACACTTGACGGCAAGTATCCGAAGGCGACAGCATGTTTAAGGAAAGACAAAGAGGGCATGGAGCGAAGGGTTCGATCTGATCTTTTTATAATGATGGTGTGACGATCCATGCTGAGAAAACCCATTTGAACAATTCGGCCCGCCAAATCCACGAGCCTTAACCTCTACTTTAAAGTAAATATCCCGGCTCATATCATTGAGCCGGGTTTGTTATCGTTAAACTTAGTCATGAATCGTTTATATGCACCTACCCTCGGCTGAACTTCTTCGCAGGAAAGTGGGAGTCATTCCCAATTGGAGAGCGTGTGGTGTAGGGCGGGTGGTGTAGGGCGGGTGGTGCATGATGCGATCACCGAGCTGGATAAGATATTGGGTATCCATTAAGGGCGCAATACAGTTTTGAGCCATCTTCAAGCTCTACTGTACGTTCATGGATTGATTGTTGCCAATCAGATTTCCAACTAAGTAAAAGTTTCGACTGACCGTTTTCAAGTAGTTCCAGTTTCCCGCCAATTCCGTAGAAAGGATTATAATAATATTTCAATTTGACGCCGTTTATTAGAGTCGCATTGGCGGAAACAATAAGCGGAGTTCTGTTAGTGTCTTTAACAAAATTAACCTGCCCTTCGCCATAGTAACAAACGACGTCGATATCATCAGAGGTTTTTGTTGAAGTTTGTGTTGCCTCGAGGCTAGCCGGAGGGTTGACGTTTGATTTGCCACAGGATACGAGGACGGTCGTAAACAAGGCGATGCTAATTAAAGATCTTTTCATAGGTTTGCTCCTCATTAAATCTTGTTTTGTAGTTGGCTTGCTGCCT
>CAMDGW010000191.1 GCA_945897695.1 Pseudobacteriovorax antillogorgiicola
GGCTCAGAAACACTCAGCAATCAAAGCTAAGGCAGCTCATGGGCTATTACAGAAATACCACGCGCATACAGGAATGGGGTAAACTGGTTGTATAGATTACAAAGTAACATCTGGGTTACGGTAACAGTTACTTATGGCTCAAAACGATCACGATTTGAGTCATCTAAAGTGTTCAAATTAACCAGCAATATCGTCCCGTCTTAATTAACCAGCGATATCGTCTCCAAGCCCACTATAGATTTACCAAGGATTTCAGTGATGTGATTATTACAAAATAGTAATAAAATTGGTCGCCTACTCCACCACAAGACGTCCCGCCGGGGTCAAACCATGTTTTTATTGGTGACCGTTAATGGCAACTAAACTCTGAGTTTAGCCACAGGCCTCGGCCCTTTGTTGAAGCCTGCGATAAGCTTCCGCTAAGAATTCTTTCGAGGATACTTTGACGAGAAAGTTTCGTCCCACACGCCTCTTGATAAACCGCAAGAGTCGCAGCGGCAACAGCTGCTGCCGTCGAACTCCCCTGAAAAGACATGCCACCTTCCACTTCGATAAGGGAGGGAGCTACAACTTCAGGCTTGCGAAATCCTGCCATGGTAGGTCCTGCCGAGCTGTTGTCGTCGTCACTGGCGCCAACCGTCAAAACAGTGGGGTTATCGGCCGGAATCATCACTGATGCAAAGGGTGCTTGATCGATGAAGGAAATATTGACGCCGTCGGCAGCCAATCTTAAACGGGACATTTCGTCGAAATTTCGGCTGCGGGCAACCACCTTCAAAAGATAAACACCTGGCTGTAGATTAGTCGTAATCACTTCCCGTGCATGGGAGCTGTATGCAGCGTCTTTGCTGTGGTCCTGACCGTCTTGGATGAGCCGACTGGCTGCGAGTTCACGCTCTTTACTATCTAGGAGCACTAGGTCTAAATCTCTAGATGTACGCCAGTCTTTGGTGTCCGAGAAATCATTCCATGCCAGCGTGATTTTGACGTCAGTGGCCGCTTCATTCACGAGAAGTCTGACAAATTTTTCTTGGTACGGGAGAATAACCGTTCCATCTGGTCGATACTGAATTCGGCTTTGCCAGGAGCTCGATGCATAGTTTCCGGCAGCATTGATCCAAAGAATTCCTGCGCTGGTGGCTTTGTTGACGGCTGTGTTGATGAATCCGCCGCCGTCAAAGTTTCCGCCAAACTCCCACACCTGCGAATACACAATCATGTCCACCTGATCTGCAATCGCTTGATCCACAGCGCTGGTAAAGTTTGAATAGCCGTTTGAGTTGTAGAGCTTGATCGTTGGATGCTGGCTCTCAGGTGTCCAGCGAGCAGAACCTGAGGTCATTGCAAAAATAATTTCAGCTAGTTTTGTACCGTGGGGAGTTTGAGATTCGTTTTTGATCTTTGGTTCTGCAACAGTGAGGTCTGGGGGGAGTTGCTTACCGAGTGACTGCTTCAGGCCGCCAAAACCGTTATCCAAGATGGCAATGGTCATTTTCTTGCCGTGGTGACCCGCCTCGAGCCATGCTGTGAGGTTAACGCTGGACTTCAGATAATCAAGATTGGTAATGGCAGCGCTATACATTGGATCAGGAGGAAGGGTGCTGTCGGTAACTTCAGGGGCTGAAATTGATTTGTTGGATGAAGTGTCGTCATCGTTTTGTGTCGCACCCGGGACCCAAGATGGCAACTGGCTGCATGCGACGAGAGATTGGCAAACAAAAACTAACTTTAGAAACTTCATTAAAAAAACCCCTGAATTATAATTCCAGAGGTGTATATTTTAATGTAATCATGTGGTCAACAATTAATCACAGAGCGCTCATAACATGGCTCTACTGCAGCGCTAAGACTCTGAAGTCGTAGGGGGTTTTTGTCCTGATCCACCCTTAAAATCTGTGACATACCAGCCCGTGCCCTTCAGAGCAAAGGACGACATGCTAAGTTGCTTCACCATGGGGCCTTTGCCGCAGGCTTCACATTGGCTTGGTCCAGGGTCTGTGGACTTCTGGATGACGTCAGTAGACTTTTCGCAGCTTTCACAGCGGTATTCATAGATTGGCATCGTCGTTTAAACCTCAACTTGCTGTATTTACAAATAGTTCTTGTCAATCAGCGCATTAATATTTTGCTTACACTGAAATATCAGGTCTACCCCTGGGTTTGTCAAGTCTCCCCTATGCAAAACACCGAGGGCCTTCGCCCTAAGAAGGTCTCCAGTCGAAAAGACCTCACATCACCGATGTGACGCAATCTCAGCGCGAATGGCTGAATCAGCCGCAGTCACTCCAAGACGGTCATCTTCGGTCAAAAAACCATAGGGTGCGCCGTAGGCCATAGAGGACATTTTAGTCACGTATTGATTTCTTGAGGGATCAAAAACGGTTGTCGCTGATGGCCCAGTGATATCCCCCTGCCCAGGGTTATCTGCATGGGTGAGACCAAAGGTGTGACCCACTTCATGGATTAGCGTGTGGAATGCTGCCTGGCGCGGGCGATAGGCTCGCCCCGAAAAAGTTTCGCGGTCAGGAGCCGATTGTTTCATAATTGCTGAAAACTCCTGATCACCAGCCATAGTGACGCCGTTTTCTCCAAGGAGATTGTTAAAGTTTCCGAGAACATCAAAAGTCTGCTCATTATCGTTCAGCAGCTCTTGATACGCCGCACTGATCTTTGTTTTAGCTTCGTCTGAAATTTCAGAATTTGCATGAACGCCGTCCTCGAGGGACTGCCAATCCACGTAGGGACTTAGTCTCACCATGGACGGAGCTGCCGAAGCAACTTTGGTCCATTTTTTGGGGTTATCAGCCAAATAAGAGTAGTTGAGGCTCCCTGGGGTTCCCCAGCCAAGAGTGATTCCACCATCGGAGCTGCATCCATAGGCGGTTGCCCCTCTTGGGCCGCAGGATAATTTTGGTTCATTAAATTGACCAGCGTTATCGCCGGTCGCCTGGGCTGTAATCTCTGGATGCTCGAGGGCGATCACGCTTGCAAACTCTTTGGTACAGCTTTCTGAAACCGTGAATTTTAAACGTGAAAACTCATTCGCCCCATAACCTGCTGCCTTAAGCCACATAGCGTGTGCAAGCTTAGTCTCAAGCAGCAAAGATTTGTCTGAGTATTGATTGACTCCGTACTTGCGAACACAAATGTTTAGGCCGTTTCCAAGCGAATGGGTTATGCCCGAATCTTGAAGTCCAAGTCGCCCGATGGGGGTGGACAAAAGTTGACTTGACCCCGCATGAGCATATTTAACCACAGAGAGGGAGTTGCGGTCGCGACAACTGACTGTTGTTACGGCAAGGGATGATAGGGAGAGGGTGATGAGGAGGCGGGATCTTGAGGGCATGAAGTCAGCTCCGGAGTTGTTTCAGCAAGAGTAGGGGGTCGCCCAGTAAATGGCGGATGCCATTTGTAATGGTTTTAATACAATTCTTTAAAATAAATGTAAAGTCATAAAAAACGCCCAAGAGTAGCTCCCGGGCGTTCGATGATCTTTTAGAAGGATAATGTACTTTAATTATTATGCAAATGCGGAATCCACGCGCTGTTTAAGCTCCTGACCAGTCTTCCAGAAGGGCAGACGCTTTGGTGGAACGACGATTCTTTCGCCAGTCTTCGGATTACGGCCTTCGTAGGTCTTATATTCGCG
>CAMDGW010000192.1 GCA_945897695.1 Pseudobacteriovorax antillogorgiicola
CTTCGCGCTGGGGATGACGACAAAAGCGCTTCGCGCTGGGGATGACGAAACAACTGTCGTTATCCCGCAAAGCAGCTCAAATAGGAACAGATCCCATACGCTCGTTAAGCTTCGCTTAACTCACTTGGGATGACAGGGCAGAAGTGCCATTCAATTGAATTTTTCACGCCAAATCCATGCGACATCTTTGTTTGATGGTCGGATTCGTGTGCCTATTGCGAGGGAGATGCTTTCTAATGTTCAGGGATCTCTAGCGACGATTTTACGACATGAATTATCACACGCCGTTTTATCATTTAGATCAGGAGGGCGCAGTTGGCCCACATGGTTTGATGAAGGAGTTGCGCAGTATCTTTCTTGCCGAAAAAGAGATTGCGATCAATTCAGATTTCCTCCGAATAATGGTGTTTTTACGGGCAAAGAAGATTTAAGCAAGCCATTCGTGACATTAAACAATGTGGATGCAGGGCGTGCCTATCTTCATAGTTTATACATGGTAAGGCTAATCGTGCGTCAGACTAGTTTGGATGATATTATTGCGAGAATTCCCGCTACAGGAACATTGACATCTGAGGTGCTCGCAGAGGCCGCACGTTGGGATTCCTACGTCAATCTTTGGCGTGACACGAACTACTGGTGGACTGAAAAAAAAGAACTTTAGCAAAAAAGTTAATTTGTATTTTCTTAAGTCCATCGACCCGCAGTGTCCACAAAGTCGTGACATCTGCTAGTACGTCACCATAAACTTTCCGGTCGTATCCCGTTCGCGTTCGTTTGGCCTTCATTCCAGGACTTCCTTTTTTTGCGGGCGGCGCACTTTTGATTATGTTTAAGGCGAAGTGCCTCAAGACCGCGAAGGTTTTTGTAGCAAAATCTTTACGAATTTTATTTTTATCTTGATCAAGCGTGACGTCGAGAACTTGGTGCAAGCTGTTTTCGATGCTCCAGTACCCCCTGATAGCCTGGCCAATTTCTCTAACGGCATCAATTTGAATAGCAGACTTTAGGCCTGGCCAATCCTTCAAATCGCGAATCTTCTTCGTATCGGCAGCAAAATACGTGCGGGTTCACTGTAATATTCATATCGTCGCAGCGCCTGAGCCTGAGCGGTAACAGGAGCCCCATCTTCGGCTGCGAGCTGAGCTCGGTAACACTTCAAATGACTCGACTCGGTAGGTGAACAGTTACATAAAGCCAAGGCGCGGTTTTAAATAATTGTTTTCATTGAATAATAAATACCTCTTAGTCGTTCCCAGAAATTTATCTCAAGTATTCCTTCACCTTTACCGAATCCTAACAGATGAGAATCAGGGACCTTTTTTTGGGGGTGTGTATGGTCCGATCGATTAACAACATCATTAATCTATTTGCTAAACCATTGTCTGTAAACGTATGGATTTTGTTACCTGCGATGGTGATCAACTCGTGCGACAGCATCCAAACGTCTCAGGAGATTTCCACCAGTAATTCGGCAGTGGCAGTGCAAATAATTAAAGTGTCTCCGATGAGTGCCAAACCAAATGAGACTTTATCTCTAAGCGGTACCGGATTTAATACAGTGAAAAACCCCACTGTTCGTCTCACGATGAGTGACGGTTCTGTTAAAAAAACGTCGGTTCTTGTCACAAGCGGCACGGTAGCTAGTTTTGTGATGCCCGAGGGGATGGGGCTAGGATTAAAGAGTGCTACGCTGATGTCTGGCAGTATAAAAGAGGTCGCGAGCTTTAAGCTTGTGGCAGATCAGATGTCAAATGATTTACCGATTATAATCGACGAACAGTCTGAGATTTGTACGACGAAAAAATATATTGACCGCAATGGTGATACCCAAACCGGCACCAAGGATTGCTCGGCTCAATCTGTAAAATCATGCGCCGTCGACGGTGACTCGAATTGTTTAGTTGATGGAAACACTTATAAAGCAGCAAAACTTACAAATTTTGATGCCGCCAAGATTTTAGCTGGTGCGACCGTCGCGGGAGTTGTCGGAACTGCACTTCAAAATCCAGCAGGATCCTTCCCCAATTGTTCAAGTGACGGCGCAACAGGCTGCGTGGCAGTGGCCGCATATCCCGCGGCTCTTGCTACAGGTGCTGCATCCAAAATCCTTTTTGGGCAAACGCTGGCAGGTGTCGCTGGTAACGTGAAATTGCCTGCAGCGTCCGATGTCAAGTGGGGCACGCCCCCTTATGGTGTGCCGGGAACTCCGTTCACCCCATCCTATTTACCGGACTTTCCGGATGTGGCCAATGTGAAAACGACAGATACGGTAAACGGAGCCACTGGTACGCTTGCAAATTGTGCAAGTGACGGCGCAATTGGCTGTGTGACTGTTGCGGGATTTAAATCCGCAGATATGTCGGTCGCGATCGCAGGCAATATTAAATCCGGCATTACCATCGCAGGACAGCTAGGTGATTACCCTTCGGTTACTCATAAACTCCCGCGTGCAGAAGGTGCGACGGCGGATCTGGCGGATCTCGATAACGCGACATTTGACATTAAGGTGAAGTCTGCAACTGCTTTTGAATACTGGACGTCCGCAGGCTCATACCAGACTGGTGCCGGTGATGCGGATATTACTCAGGCAAATATAAAAGACACTGTAAGTATATTTGGCACAGTTGGTAACTACACGGGCTCAGGAGGGGCTGCACCAAACGCATGGGACGTGAGAGTTGGCGTGACCGTAAACGGCGTCACAGGCAAGCTGAAAGTGAATTGCCGTAACCGTGTTGGAGGCGCGTTCAACAGCGCGTTCAACTACGATGGTGCGATTTCAGGGATAGGCAATTCCGCCCCTGTGACCCCAGGTACAACTTTTGATATCTGGGATACCATTGACGACTACAATGCTTCCTACTACGCCGGCCTCCCACCGAACATCGTCACCGCCTGGGTTAGTAGCAACACTAGCAACACGGACTGTGGCGGAATCGACACTCCGGGTTTGCCCAGCGACGATGACAACGTCTGGAAGGATGTGACGACGACCAACGGCACCACGGCATCGACCTGCGCGGCGACTTCTGTCAATTGCACGATGCAAGATAAGATCACTGGTCTTTGGTGGAGTAAGAAGCAAGCAAACGGAGCCTGGAACACGGCATGGTCTACCTGTCTCACGACACTCAATGGCACCACTTATGGCACCAACTCAGTACCTGGCTATAACGGTCAAACCGGCTGGCGGCTCCCTACCCAGAAGGAGCTATTGGATGCCTATAATCACGGCATCCGCTCTGCGGCCGACAAACACCCGATCAACAACTGGATCACCGAGGTGGATATGTCTGACTTTTTCTGGTCCGGCTCGTCCCTTTCCAACTTCACTTTCTACGCGTGGGACGTGAAGCTGGCCAATGGCAACGCGGTCGACGACGCCAGCAAGGCCAGCACGTCCCAGGTTGTTTGCGTCCGTTGAGTTTGAGCCCGCCCCGGCATCCTGATGTTTTTGCATCCTTTTTTAACGTTAATTGCGAAACCCTCAAAAGTAACGATTTAAGTGTGAAGGGGGGCGCTAGGAAAAATAAAAACAAAATCAAAGCCTTACGGACATCTTGTCTACTCACTTACTCGGACAAGATGTCATTCGACCCCGCCTGCACACGAAAACTCACCAAA
>CAMDGW010000193.1 GCA_945897695.1 Pseudobacteriovorax antillogorgiicola
CGAAAAACTCCAGGTAGAACAATGTACTCTGGGCTGGTGTCGGTTTCAGCGGCAGCGAGCGGGGCAACAGACACCCATCTGGTCAAAAGTAAAAAGCTAATTATTTTTGCTGTTTTCATTTTGAGTATTCTTAGATGGTGCGACGTCACAATAGGGGCTATCAGCACAAGCATAGATGTCAGCACTTCGGCGAGGTAGGTATGGCCTAATGCCTATAAACAGATGATAACCGATATTCATGAAAAAGCGCACAAACTTAAAACTGGCGATTTTTGCTAATGGTCGATAGCCAGGTAGGGTTTTCCAGATTTCGATAAAAGCATCAACTTCCGTTGCGAGTGTACCGTCTGCTCCGCGCACATGCATGACTTTGTGGACGGCTTTGGGATCGAGACCATTAGATTTCGGATCAAACGTCGGAGCACAGATATCTATAAAATCGATTTGGTCGGCGCCGCGCGCTTTTCGGTAGTGATCAATTTCCTTAGAGCAAATGATGCAAAGTCCATCGTAATAGACCATCACTTTTCTTGATTCCATAAATTTACCTCCAGGAGACCTTAGTGGGGCAGGGGCAATGCGGATGGTGCATGGTAGGACCCACGGTGCTGACGACTAAGAGAATAGGGCAAGCAATGATGCCGTTAAGAATTACAAAGACGTTGTGCTAGCAGCTGGACAAAGCCCTGGTTGATGCATGCGTCAAACTGCTGGGCGTTAACGGGCGTGCTTCGGCAGTAATAGTTGTATTGCCAAATCCGTCCATATGTATAGCGGTTAGCGTGCGCAATGGTCCCTTGCGGAGTGAAAATTCCGATGGTCTCAATGTTGTACTCAATCCAATGATTGTTGCCGCCTTGAAGGTTTTTGGCAGCAAAGACTCCCGGTCGGTCAATTAAATGTGCAATGACTCTGCCATCGCGGCTCGTGGCGAGGTAATCGGCTGGGGTTGGCAGATTAGGAGGTGCGACGGAAATGGTTACGCCGCAGCTTTGTGCCGTCTCTTTTACGGCATCAATGACTTGCCGTGCATAGGTTGGGATGTTGTCGGAAGCAAACGTCAAGGAAGGCATTGACAGTAGAAGAATGAAAAACAGGGTTTTGCGCTTTTTTGTCACTGGAATTCTCCGCCTTCTTGGCTGTTCGTGATGAGGAACATCTAGCATGGATAAGGACTATTGCCTAATTGTTTTGCTTTAGGGTGTCATCGTGGTATCAAAAAATTATTCCCACTCAATCGTAGCCGGTGGCTTGGTGGTAATATCGTAAACAACCCTGTTTATCCCGTTGACCCGTCTGATAATCATGTCCGAGACCCGAGTCAAAAAACTTAGGGGCAATTCTGCTACACCCGCTGTCATGCCGTCACTTGAGGTGACAGCCCGAAGGGCGATTGTTTGCTGGTAAGTCCTATTATCGCCCATCACGCCAACACTTTTTATGGGCAGTAACACTGCAAAAGCCTGCCAAGGGATATGATACAGATCGTGTTCTTTGAGAGCGGAAATAAAGACGTGATCGGCTTCTTGCAAGAGCGCAACTCGCTCCCGGGTAACTTCGCCGATAATTCTCACAGCCAGTCCCGGACCAGGGAAAGGATGCCGATGAATAAGTTCTTCCGGCAAGCCCAGCTCAAGGCCGATTGTCCTGACTTCGTCTTTGAACAGCCAGCGAAATGGCTCCACAAGCTTAAGCGCAAGTTTGTCGGGGAGACCGCCGACATTATGATGACTTTTGATGACCTTAGCCCCGGCTCCATGGCCTGCAGATTCAATCACATCTGGGTATAGAGTCCCTTGGCCGAGGTGAGTAAACTCAGGATGACGTTTTGCGTAAGCCTCAAACTCTTCAATAAAAAGTCCGCCAATGATTTTTCTTTTTTCTTCAGGCTCGGAGATGCCCTGAAGTTTGGTAAAAAAAAGTGAAGAAGAGCGCAAAACTTCAAGATGACGTAAACCCAACACCTTTAATTTTTCAGAGACCCATTCCACTTCGTTCTTGCGCAGAAGTCCGGTGTCGCAGAAAACGGCTGTGACCTGCTCTGGCCCCAGAGCTTTTAGTAAGAGAGCTGCTGTCACCGTGGAGTCAACGCCACCACTGCATGCAACTAACACGTGGCCACTGCCAACAACGTCCTGGATATGCCTGCAGAGGGCGTCGACCCTAGCTTTGCCGTCCCATGAAAGCGGTAATTGACATAGTTCGGTAGCGAATGTTTTAAGAAGATTCGCCCCCTGTTCGCTATGAGCAACTTCGGGATGATATTGCAGCGCAGCTATGGGATAGGTTTTGTGCACAATGGCTGCAACAACGTGGTCGTCAGTCTCGCCCGCAACTTCATAATCGTCAGGGATTTTGGCAATATCATCGCCATGACTCATCCACACGGTCTGTTTGACAGGAGTGAGGGGAAATAGGCAACTGGCAGGGCCGCTGGCCTTCAAGGTATGCATGGACGACCGCCCATACTCACGTTTTGTGGCCGCTCGCACCTGGCCTCCCGAGCACTCGACGAGAAGTTGCATGCCGTAACAGATTCCTAAAATAGGTACCTTAAACTCCATCACCCATTTGGGGAGCTCGCGGCTACCTTCTTCGTAGACAGAATCCGGTCCACCAGAAAGGATAATTCCTTGAACGTTGAAGCCACTTGGCGGTCGATCGCAACGACCATCAATGACCTCGCTGTAGACACCAATTTCCCGAAGCCTTCTAGCAATGAGAAGCGTGTACTGTGATCCGTAATCAAGAACCAAGATGCCGTGTGTCTGGGGGCGTGTCATGTGGGTAGCAGGCGACATGGGCAATCTCTCCGTGGAAAAATATGGTTAGAGGTCGGTCTTGTAGTTGGGCGCCTCGCGAGTGATATAAACATCGTGCACATGGCTTTCGCGCAGAGCGGCATTGGAAATTCGAACAAATTCAGCATTTTTTTGCAGCTCGTCGACATTTAGAGACCCCGTGTAGCCCATGGCGCTGCGAATCCCGCCAACAAGTTGATAAATCTGCTGAGCCAATGGACCTTTATAAGCAACTCTGCCCTCAATGCCTTCGGGAACAAATTTGCCTTGATCGCTAATGTTGCCCTGGAAGTAGCGATCCTTTGATCCTTGACTCATGGCGCCAAGGCTTCCCATGCCGCGGTATGACTTGTAGGTTTTACCTTGATAAATAATCAGCTCGCCCGGTGACTCGTCAGTTCCGGCAAAAATACTCCCTATCATCACAGAGCCTGCGCCGGCGGCCAAGGCCTTGACGATGTCGCCAGAGTATTTGATGCCTCCGTCGGCAATAATGGGGATTCCTTTGGACTTGGCAGCTTTGGCGCAATCAAGAACGGCAGAAAACTGAGGAACCCCGATGCCAGCAACGATACGGGTCGTGCAAATGGAGCCTGGTCCAATCCCTACTTTGACAGCATCTGCGCCGCAATCAATCAGTGCAAGAGTTGCAGCTGCAGTGGCGACGTTGCCGGCAATTAGCTGAACGCCTTTACCACAGAAAGCACCTTTGATGCTTCTGACAGCATCGAGGACTCCCTGGCTGTGCCCATGGGCTGTGTCGACAACAAGTACGTCCACTCCTGCAGCACACAATGCCGCTGCACGCTCCAAAACGTC
>CAMDGW010000194.1 GCA_945897695.1 Pseudobacteriovorax antillogorgiicola
GATTTAGACGGCAAACCTTTGTACGGTTCGTTTGTTGTCACTGGACCTGAATCACTTTCGGAAGCTCGTCGCGATTTGGGATTTTCGGAAAAAGCATTAGTGACAGAGATCAAGCCGCCATTTAAGAAGATACGGATTTATGCTGCAGATAGTGAAAAAATATCGCCCTTACTCAGGCGATATTCTGAGCGATTGAAATCTAATTTTAACATGGAGTCAGAAATTATCCGTGAGCTTCCACAGGGGAGCGGTGCGCCTTTAGACTTAGCATTTATTGAAGTGCCGTTGGCCCAAGACCTTACCAAGTGGGCACAGCTTATGATTCAAAATTACGAAGTCGTTTTTCCGATGCCTAAGGAGACCAAAGAACAATTTCAGTTGCTATCAGGTCTTTCATCACAGCCTTCTGTGGCGGCACAGCAGACGTCGATTCTTCAGAATCTCGATCATTTATCGCTGGATAAAAAGACAATTATTCCCATTGGTCAGTTTGCCTCCGCCTATTTGTTGTCCTCAGCTGCTACTGGAGTGCAGGTTCGGGGAGATAGCAGGCAAGACCCAGATATCAGTCATGCTAAGTGGATGTTACAGGAAAACAGGTGACGGAGTTAAAGTAGAATTATGGGTTCAACAAAAAAGATACTTATAATTGGTGCGGCACTGACCGTGATTGGCTTAGCATACCTGACTCTTAGGAAGGATGTAGCAGATGATGAATCCACGCCAGATGACGCGAAGTCAGTCAGTGATGTCCCCTTAAAAAGTCAGGACTCTGACAAAGGCGATCAAAACCAAGCTAGTGTTGATGCGGCTCAAGCGATAACGACGGAAGCTGCTAAGCCGGCTCAAGTCCCATCACAGGTGTTGACGAAAGATTTGAAAATCGGCCGTAGCAAAATTGTAACACCTGGCACCACAGTTTCTTTTCATATTATGGCAAAACTTGAGGATGGAAAAATCGTATTCGATTCAGCAAAAGAAAATCGACCGTGGACTGGAACGGTGGGCGCGGGCGCTATTCTGCCTGGGATTGACCGTGGTATCCGCGGGATGATGACTGGTGGCAAAAGAGCTTTATGGATTTCGCCAGATCTCGCCTACGGAGACAATGGAATCACCGGCCAGATTCCGCCAAATGCCAAGATTTATGCGGAGATTGATTTGTTGGCGGTATATTGATGGACCAAGTTCATGTCAGCTTCATTAAAATGAAGCTCTAAATCTTAGCCCCGCAAAAAGAGTGTCCTTTTTCTCCTCGTACACGACGCCGACTGCGGTGATTGGCACCTGCTGGTATTGATAGCCAAAGTTGAAATCAAGATTTTTCTTTGTGATTTGGACAAGACCGCCAATGTGAAGCTTTGAGCGTCGACCAACTTTTACAGATTTTTTAGCGGCTAGCATGCCGTCATCTCCGCTCTCAATGTAGGATTCATTGACATCGACGGTCTCGATAAGGCTTACGTCCGTATAAACAGAAGCGATTTTGTTTACTTCTATATTTGCACCGACGATAGCCCCTACGCCGCGACTACTCACATTCATGTATTTTTTTGGGGATGTGCCTAAGTCAAGGTAGCCGTCGGCATTTGTGTCAGGAGGCGCGCTGACCGCGAGTTCCGTATTGCTTAGAATCACTCCGGCGAAAAATGGGCTCCAAAGATATCTGACGCTGGCATCCAATGTTGAAGAATCTATTTTGGATTTATTGAAGCCAAAGTTATAACTTCCGTTCTCCATATCGAGGACAATGCCAGCCTTGCGCAACTCGCCCCCATAAACTCCGGCGCTGTATGAGTACGTCATAACCATTTCGTTATTTTGAACCAATTCACTTTTGTAGAAAGTAGCTCCAGCGATTGTATTGGCAAATATTGCAGGTTCAGAGGACGAATCACTTTCTCCCCATGCGATGCCTGACAATGCCAGGAATGGAATCAAAGATAATTTTTTTAGAAGCGAGTGTGCAGATAGCATGGATTGCTCCCTCTAGATCTATTCTCATCTCATCTTATGAGTAGCTAGAGGTTCGGACGTTATACTTGAAAATTTAACTTGAGTCCTTGGTAACGAAGTGTTCTACGGCTGAAGTGACGTGAAAATCCTGTCATTACCTTGCCTTGATCCATAAGGGGGGGCCCCTTTGCGTCGGGCAGATACAAATGTGACTTGCTGGTAACGGTTTTTTGTCGCGTGAGCGACTTGATCTTGAACCGAAAAACATGATTTCGACCAAAGCTTCGCGGGTTTGAACCTTGCCGCTGATGTTTGCGGGTTCTCGGCTAACAACGCTAGAATCGGCTTCTTTGGTCTCCTCCGGGCTGCTGCAACAGCCCTTAATGATTCGGAATATTGATAAAACAGTGGCGTCCCGTTACAATAATGTATCGGTAGGATGTCTCGTCCTCGGCAAGGGTTTGTGTGGTCTTCGCCGTAATAGGAGGTTCGTGATGAGTTTTTTGTCGCCCACGGTGTTTTCTTTATTGGTAGGGAGCTTTGTTAGCTGGTCATGCTCAGGAGGCTTTGGGGATAAATTACCTCCGATTGAAATTCAATCTAAAGGCTCGTCATTGGATGTAACAGTGGGGCAGAACGTTGATTGGACCTTTGTTGCAAAAAGAGGGGGTCGCGATATTGCCGTGATCGATGTGGCATCACCAAGATTACCTTTTGGCGTAAAGCCAGTCTACGAGCCAGGGAAATTTGGTTTCAGTGGAAAAATCCTTGGTCGTCAGTTCCGCGGCGGGCTGATTCAAGTGACGGCATTTGATAAAGATGCATGTGAACAAGCCTATTCTGATATGAAAAAAATGGTTGAAAAAAACATGCGTGAGTCAAAAGCCTCTGAGGCCACGATTCCTATTGAACCGTGTAAAGTAAGTGCTGCCAATATCGATCCCTCGATGACAGAATTCGTTTCCCGTGCCTATTATTACTGGCACATGTCGGATGCTCCCGATGATCTTAAACCAGAAAATTATCGTCAGGTGGCTGAAGCACTTGCGTGTGAGGCTGCTGGGAACTGTTCGTCCGAACAGCAGCTCTTTGCGCCGGAGGCTGCCAAGGCCGTTGTCGTCAAGAAAGGCAAGAAGCCTTCCTTTGCTGAGGTTTTCGTGGTTATCCCTCGAAACGAAGCACCGTCTTCTGTCGAGGTGGTCCTCGGTGAATGTGCGCGCTTTGAGCGAAAAGAGTGTGGTAAAGATAAGTCATGTTTATGGGGGCGGGGCTCTTGTGTGACCGCGTCCAATCCCGCTAACAAGCAAAAGACAGGAGATCGTCAATGAGTCTGGTAAAATCTCCAAAATTTTTGATGACTGCTTTAGTCGCAGTGGGTGTTGTTGCGGCTGGTGTGGTTTTCATAAAAAATCGTTCTGCAAGTAAAGAAGAGCATTTGGCTGAGCTGGCCGAGGTGCGGGCTTGCGGAAGTGAGCCTACCGATCAAAAGACCGAAGGAGCTATTCTTCGCAAGTGGCTTGTCAATGAATCTGACGTACAAGCAGAGGGCAAGGCGGCCTTGATTCGTAACTTGAGCGCCCTTCCACCACAGGTTTTAAAGACGCTTGAGAGTCGGGAAATTCGATTTGCTCT
>CAMDGW010000195.1 GCA_945897695.1 Pseudobacteriovorax antillogorgiicola
TCTCCTTAGGGAGTTTTTTGACGGGTACGGACTGGTCGCCTCTTATCGAACCAAGATCTTTTGGGGTGGTGCCTCTTATTATGGGAACACTCGTGGTTTCAGTCGGAGCTTGCCTGATTGCTGTTCCCATTGGGCTTGCCAGTGCCATTTACCTTGCAGAGTACGCCAGCCCGAGGCTGCGCAGATTCCTAAAGCCCACTATTGAGCTTCTTGCTGGCATTCCTTCGGTCGTTTTTGGTTACTTTGCCGTGACGACCGTCACCCCTTTTCTGCAATGGTTTTTCCCAAGTACTGAAGTCTTTAATGCGGCAAGTGCTGCCATCGTTCTCGGATTTATGGTGCTACCGATGGTGACTTCTCTTTGTGATGACGCCATCAGGGCTGCGCCACGTTCGTTGCGCGAAGGTGGTTTTGCCCTTGCTGCAACCAAAGCTGAGGTGTCTTTAGATATTCTGCTGCCGGCGTCGATGAGTGCGATCATGGCTAGTTTTATCCTGGGATTTTCGCGAGCCATCGGTGAAACGATGGCTGTAGCTCTAGCTGCAGGTAGCACGCCCAACATGTCGCTTAATCCCCTGATCAGTATGCAAACCATGACTGGTTATATCGTGCAAGTCGCCATGGGGGACGTACCCCATGGTACAATTGAATATCAAAGTATCTTTGCCGTGGCGGCTTCGCTGTTTGTCATGACGCTATCCTTGAATCTCGTTAGCCAGATGATCGTGCGTCGATTCGCACGTCACTGGGAATAATAGAGGAACTTTTCATGGACTCAAATCTTGACAAAAATCCACCGACCTCTATGCGAGAAGCATTACTAGACTCACCATTCAAAGACAATCTAGACCGCAGAAAATTCAATGCTCGCGTCTTTAACTTTGTGATCTTTCTGGCGACACTTCTTGCCATGATCATCCTCGGAATTTTGCTATGGCGAATCGGGGAGCAAGGCTTACCTTGGCTCAACTGGAAATTTATTTCGAGTTTTCCGAGCCGCATTGCCTCTCGAGCCGGGATCTTAAGTGCGATTATTGGCAGTGCTAGCGTCATTAGTCTGACCGCTGTGATTGCGGTGATTCTCGGCGTGGGAGCGGCTATTTACCTTGAAGAGCTTTCTCCTAAAAATAAATTTAATCAGTTCGTCGAACTTAACATCGCCAACCTCGCAGGCATTCCTTCCCTCGTGTACGGCATGCTTGGCCTGGCTGTTTTTGTTAGGTTTATGAACTTTGGCCGAAGCATTCTCGCTGCTGCATGCACACTGGCCATTATGATTTTGCCGGTGATTATTATTTCAAGCAGGGAGGCACTGCGAGCAGTCCCAGCTGGGGTCCGTCTTGCAGCCCTTGCTCTGGGTGCGACCAAATGGCAAACCACCTGGCACCATGTGCTCCCAGCAGCTCTTCCAGGAATGATGACCGGAATTATTCTGGCTGTGAGTAGAGCCCTCGGTGAAGCTGCGCCGCTAATTATGGTGGGCGGCGTCACTTATATCGCATTCCTGCCAAACTCCTGGTATGACTCGTTTACGACACTACCCATACAGATATTCAACTGGGCAGGTCGCCCCCAAGAAGAGTTTCAGGCCATCGCGGCTGCGGGGATTATCGTACTGGTAGGGCTCGTTTTATTTACAAACGGGATTGCGATCTTAATCCGCGCTCGTCTCGAAGACAAACATAGGTGGTAATGCAACATGGTCATCGCTGCTAAAGATCTGACACTGGCCTATGGCGATAAAAATATCGTCAAGAAAGTCTCACTTGATGTTGGACCTAAAACAGTCACAGCACTGATTGGACCGTCGGGCTGCGGCAAAAGCACCCTACTGCGCACATTTAATCGCATGAATGATTTTGTGCCAAGTTTTAGACTAGTTGATGGAAAGATCATGTACCGCGATCTTGATGTGTACTCGTCAGACGTCGATCCGGTGTTTATTCGCAGGCGCGTTGGGATGGTGTTTCAAAAGCCTAATCCATTTCCATCAAGTATCTACAAAAATATAACCTGGGGTCCTGCCATCAATGGCTACTCGGGAGATTTTGACCAGCTTGTCGAAAGTTCCTTGAGACGCGCAGCACTGTGGGAAGAGGTCAAAGATAAATTGAATTCGTCAGGACTGGCCCTTTCCGGAGGACAGCAGCAAAGACTCTGTATTGCGCGAGCTATTGCCATGGATCCAGATGTGATTTTGATGGATGAACCCTGCTCAGCGCTAGATCCGGCCTCAACCGCCAGGATCGAGGATTTGATTGGTGAGCTCCGTGAACGCTACACAATCCTAATCGTAACGCACAACATGCAGCAGGCGGCTCGTGTTTCCGAGCAGACTGCGTTCATGTTCCAAGGCGAGCTTATTGAACACTCCGCGACAAAGCAAATTTTCAACGCTCCGAAGCAGAAACTAACCGAAGACTATATTATGGGACGGTTTGGCTAAGGACGTAAGTAAGACGTGGAAGACATCCGTGGCAAAATAAAGTCAGAGCTGGCCGCAGGCGACTTACGAGGGTACGTCGAAGATCACGCACGTTCGCCCCATCCTTATCTAGAAACCATTCGCAAAAACTGTCTAGCGCACAAATGGAACTTTATGCTGACGACGCCAGATCAAGCGGCGTTTTTGTACTCCCACGCTAGCCTAATCCGCGCAAAAAAGATTCTAGAGATCGGAACCTACTACGGTCACAGCACATTGGCTCTTGCGGCGGCACTACCCGCTGATGGAAAAATAATTTCTCTCGAACACAATCCCAAATTTGCGGCCATTGCCCAAAGTCATATGGATGTAGCTGGGGTCGCTCACAAAGTTGAGATAAGAGTTGGCGAGGCGCCTTTGCTCATGCCAATACTTGAGCAAGAGCAGGGCCAAGGATCTTTTGACTTGATCTTTGTCGACGCAGATAAGCGCCACTTCAAAGACTATTGGGAATCAGGGTTACGATTGCTCCGTGCAGGAGGCGTATTGATTTTTGATAACGCTCTGGCGCGAGGAGAAATACTAAGTGACACTCCTGGCACAGCTGACCACATTGCAGCTGTCCGAGAATTTAATGACTCGGTTCGATCCGACTCAAGAGTCTATTCTTATATTGCCACACTTGCTGATGGCATGCTTGTGGCCATGAAAATAGGATCCTAAAAAGAAAACTCCCACCTTAGGGGCTAGAATATAGCCGATAAGGTGGGCGTCAGATTTCAACGCGGGATCTCTAGTTGCAGTAGGTTTTGAAATCCGCTTCGGCCTGATGCCATGGCTTACCCAAGGCACATCCAAAGGTGGACATGAAGCGTTTGACCGCCTCAGGTTGCTGCTTATTTAAACGGGTAAACGTGTCGCCATCACAGTAAAGGTTTGAAGCCAGTAAGACAACAGACCGAGTTTCAAAGGCAGGAGATTTGGTGCCGGCGCCGCCAAATTCCCGGCGATAGTACTCTTGCTCACCGGGTCCAATATTGAGCGCCTCGGTTACAAAACGCTTTAGCCGCGAGAAATTATTTGAGCGAGATCTGACTTTTTCATCCAAAACATCTCGTTCTTCTGCCGTATTCCAAATGTGCTCAA
>CAMDGW010000196.1 GCA_945897695.1 Pseudobacteriovorax antillogorgiicola
CATGGTGTTATAAAAATAAACTCAACCCTGTGGATAGATTTACGAAAGACCAAGGGGGAGACAAAATCCCTGTAAAATTAATGAGACATAATCGCTAAAAATTCACACATGAATCGGGATTTGGTGGGTGTGCCTAAGGGGAGCTTGGACATTAAGCCTTGGGCCTGATTGGCTTGATGGCTATTTCGTCTGATCTATATCTGGTGGCTGATTTTTTGCAATTTTTGCGCGGGTGGCGCTGGCCGATCTCATAAGAGCCGAATCGACGATGGCAAAAAGTAACCTTGTCATGATGGCCACCTTTTCGTCGGTGATGTATTCCCAGCTGATACCCGCCTGGTCTCCCGAAATAAGAACCCGCCGAACCCGCGCTGAGATGCGAAGTATATCAGCTTCGCCTTTAACGTACTTGGATAGTGGTATATGAACGATGACTTGGTCCTTAGTAGAAAAGTTATGGATTCCACTTGGTGTTTTAATTAGCGCACCATGAATACTAAAATCCAGGATGTGACCCTCGTATTTGGCGTCTCCGGTATCTAGAATCTGAAAATGAACCGGCATATCGACTTTGAAACGTTTAGCGCGTCGTCGGTATTGGGTTTCGATGCCTGACTTTATTTTTCTAAAAATAGCGTGGCGTGGAGCCGTCTCAAATTCTACGTATTCGTCAACCTCATGCCAGGTTAAAAGCTCTTTTTGATAGGCCTCAACCAGTGCGGTGGCATCTTTGGTTAGGAACAAAGTGGGCATTGGCCCGTCGTTTTTACCTTCCTTCAGGCTTTTAACCAGCTGAAGCGTTTCTTTGCGCGGCAGAAATTCATCGTCAATGATCGTGAGAACGATATTTCTCGTCGCATAGCGAATGACTTCCTCCCCATTCCGAGCAGTCACAAATGATAGCTTTGGGTATTGTGTTTTCATGAATCGTTGAATGGCAATTGTCGTGTCAGGGTCCATGGTGGATCCAACGGCAAGAATTACGTAGCTTTTTCGCTTCTTCTTTGGTGCCTGAAGAAACTCCTCAATCGCTTGACCTGATTTTCCTTTGGATTTCTGATCATCCGATGCAGCGTTTTTTTGCGAGTTTGAGTCTGCCATGACGTGCCCTCAATGTCCTTTAAAGAGACGTTTTTTCTAAATTCATGCCCAGAGATGACCTGCTTTTTTGCTTTGATGCATGAGCTTTCCATGCGTCTTCTTGTGTGCCCACACCGTTTGCGACAAGAGCCTTCTCAAAAACGCTCCAAGCATCGGCCATCGTTGCTAGCATTAACGTGTCATCTGCGGATTCGGCTGCCTTCTGCTGCGCAGTTAGACGAATGTAGGAAAGTGCAATGGACTCAGGGCTGGTTTCACTTTGTGGCGATATTTCAGCTTTTAATTCTTTAGTTTTTGACATTATTTCAAGAAAACGATCCGCAGCCTGCTTGTCGTTGGGAATTGCCGGCATTGTCTCCACCTGAACAAGGAGGAGATTGGTTTCGATAATTGGGATAGCCCCTGTGGCGCCTGTTTTTACTGCCGTTGAAAGCATTCTTTTAAGCACTGACGTGAGGCCGTCTATCTTGCTTCGGTGACTTTCAATTACGGCAGCCATCTGTAGGTCTTCCAAAGAGGGGGCATTGGGATCAAGTGAGGAAAGTAGAATCTCGAGGGCTGCATCCTGATTATTTTCAGCCAGGTATTTTTTGGCAAGACGTCTGCCTTTATGCTCGGTCTTAATCGAGATCAGTTTTTCAATATCGATGACGGATTCTTTTCCTGAAGATTGAGCTGAATGCACAATTTTCTGGGCTCTTGCACCGATTATCTTTACTAAGTCTGCAGCGTTTAAATGTGACGCCATATCAAGGGAAACTCGAGCTTCCGTGCGACCAAGCTTGGTGATGGTTGCTGACATCGGGCCCTGGGGTGTTTCGATGGTTAGCCTGTCATCTTTGCCTAAGAAATCAGTTTTGATTGAAACCACAAGCTCCCTATTTTTGATTCCTTGGACGGTTCCTGGCCAAGGCAGCTTTTGGTTGAGATTTCTGACGGCAGTTTCGTAGGCGTTCAGCCATTGCTCCTCAGTAATGGAAGACGTTGCGATCGTGGTGAAAAGAGACTCGGCAATTTTTCCTTTAGATGTGAAAGCCGCGATGCCTAGTTCAGTTCCCTTCTCGTTCTTGCGCACCAAGGGAAGAATGGCGATTGCGTCACGGCTTAGGGAATTAAACTTCCTGGGATCTTGGTCTTGTGGCTGATCTGGGTATCTGTTTTGTAGTGATGCTTCAAGGCGCTCATAGTCCACTAGGCCGCTTTCTTTTGCCGCTTCTTCATTTAAATGAATCGGATATCTATGCCATTGTGACCAGCCGCTCATGGATTCGTCAGAAAATCTTGCTTTGATTTGCAGACTTTTTGAGTCTTCAACAATATGCTTTTGCATTGCACCGGTGATTTTATTGAATAACTCGACTTCAAGCGGGAATTTCGCTTCGATAGGAATTGTGGCAAATCCTGATTTATTCGTAGAGGCCATGACTGCGGAGGGCTTAAGATTTTTTATGCGGACGACTATGTTTTCAGCAGGCAGACTTTTCCATGGTCCGCTCACTTCTGCCATAACGTCAAGACTACTACCAGGCTCAATAGATAAGCGATAGTTGGTGCTTTCATCGGCATGAAACGGTATCGAGATTGAGCGATAACCGTCACGCTGAATCGTGAGTGTGCCGTCAGCTGGGAGGTAGTAGGAAGTTTCAAGAACACAGCGGCCGCGTTCGTTACTTGCACAGTTGGACACGTCTCCAGTAGAGCTGGAAAACGTCACGCTGGCATTGCCCACCGGAAATCGTCCTGAGTATACGTGGACTGTGAAAATTTGATTGATGCTTTCACGGGCGGTGTTCTCTGTTGAACTGTTGTTAAATTGCTCTGAAGGTAAATTTAGCAGGGGGAGCATCCCTAGGTTGGATTTCTCTGGGTAGATAGAAGCATTGAGATTTGTGGTAGGTGTTTGTTCTTTGTTCTGTGCTTCAGATTTTATTTTTTTTGATAATTTAGGTTTTGGGACGGTATACATGAGTGCGTCGACCACAACATTTTTCGTTTCTTCAGCATTTGTAGTGAAAGTTTCGATGTGGGGTGCAAAATAATATTTCTCGTCATCTTTGGTGAGAGTGAGTTTGTGACGGGAGTCACCAGTGATGTCTATCTTGATGTTTAACGTCCCAAAACCATTGGTTTCGCCGATGACATTGTCGTCTAGTGTGGCGATTGCGCCAGCGACCGGAAAACCGTCTGCTGACTTGGCTTTGATTGCTAGATTAATTGAGCTGCCGTTTCCTTTGCATGCTAGGGGCATCAAAGTAACCATAAAGATACTAACTATGATGGTATGTTGGCGCATGGACCAAGGTTCCTATGTCATACCGTAGAACAGGTATGATTTTATTTTTCAAAGATTCGTTTCTGCTGCGGGCTCTTCAGAATTTTGTGCTGCTGCAAGCTGGTCGACTGGAACGTTGAAGGATTCTTCATTTTTATGATTGATGTCCG
>CAMDGW010000197.1 GCA_945897695.1 Pseudobacteriovorax antillogorgiicola
AACTTACTGGGACGGCAAATGGCAGGCTTTTTTGGGCCGTGTCCCGCTAACACTTAAGCTCGTATATCAGCCGCCAAAACAACATTTATCCGCATCCTAATCGAGCGGAGATGCGGGTGCGGCCATCAAGGCCCACCCACATCCCGCACCCAAGCGCAGCGCGGTAGGCGACTAAAATCATGGTGTTATAAAAATAAACTCAACCCTGTGGATAGATTTACGAAAGACCAAGGGGGAGACAAAATCCCTGTAAAATTAATGAGACATAATCGCTAAAAATTCACAACCCAATCGAGCTCAGAAGCGCTAGCAGGCGCTCGTCGCGAAAATCTCGGACGGAAAGCAATGCCTTCCCTAGGGTTGCTTCATCATACAAAGTCTGAATGGTGACTAGAAGACATCCGGCCGACCTTGCACTGTGCACGCCAGCTTTAGAGTCTTCAAACGCCAGGCACTCTGCTGGCGCTAATGTCAGCAATTGAGCGGCACGATGATAAATCTCTGGATCTGGCTTTGGTCGACTGACATCATCGACTGTAACAATTGCCGAAAAACATCCAAATATTCCCAGGCTCTCGAGCACGGGATCCACCTCGACCCGCGAGGAACTTGTGGCAATTGCAAGGGGGTGCTGTTTATCTTTGAGCCTAAGAATTGTATCTATAACTCCTGGCACAGGATGACACTCGTCGGAAACACGCTTCATATAGAAATGACGCTTTCTGCTCAGAATCGCCTGTTCGTCTAGTTGATTTTGCCACGCAGCGCGAAGTATCTTGATTAGTTCATAGTCCGACATTCCTACGCTATGCTCGAGAAATCCATCAGGGAGTGACAGTCCAACTTCATGGGCAAGATCACTCCATGCGCGCATGTGAACCTGTTCAGAGACAATGATAGTGCCGTCGAAGTCGAATATAAATCCCCTTATCAACTCTCTACGCATTGGTCTCATCCTGCTGGCCTGAGCGTAATCTTGCACCAACACCGCCAGATATTAAATGCCAGCGGCGGATCAAAACCTCAACAGGAACTGCAAGTAGGAGCAGCCATATGATCGAAAGATTCAATGGCCAGAAGAATTCGCGAGTTGACTTCATTTTATCGGGAAGAGCCTTACCATCAGCAACACCCCATAGCTGCAACCATTCTTCAATTTTCCGTCCTCTTTCTGCATTGGCATCAATAAAACTAGCATCTGTAAGTTTTGAAAGCTGGCGTAATTTAATAAAAGAAGGACCGATCTTGGAATCGTTTAATGTCTCTGGAACAATCGTCCAACCTGAGACGTTCAAACTTCCAAATGAGGGATGGTTTGCTTCCAAACGCAACTGACAAAGAGTCCCTTCTGCAAGCGTCGCAAGGACGTCGCCTTCGGCTTCAACCGAGTCTCCAGACGGAGCGCCGAACACAATCGTATCCGATGGGACGAGAATACCGCATACGCTCAAGCGAAGCGTCGACGCTGCTTTCATGTGCCGGGCGGCAGGTCCATAAAAAGATGTATGCCACTTTATTTTTCCACTACCATCCACAGCATGTGAAACCTTAAAATCCCTGACCGTGAGGGTACCTCTGACATCTCCCCTAGTTAACCAAGTTAGCGCGCCGTCCATAAATGCATGATAGTCAGACCTAGCGTTCAAAGGATTAGAAGAAAGTGCAAGTCGCCACAGAGAGTCACTAAAAATCCATAGTGCTCTGCCTTTTCCTGGATACGATGCAACTGCTAGCGGCACTGAACGTCCGTCTTTCAAACGAGCCGTCAACAAGGGCGTGATTTCCTTCTCACGAAACTTAAGCATCTCCATACGGTGCAGACCTTTCATGGTCTCTACGGACGAAAGCCTAGGGCCAATTGCGAGCCAATTTTCGTAAACATTGGCGAGCGACCTCGCCGAGGACTCTGGAGACGCCATCTCAATCTTGAACGCTGCCTCTGGATCCCATGATGACCCCATTCCGCCAAAACCATCCTCAGGCTCGCCACCAACTGGAAGTGGTTTTGTGGACGTAGCTCTAGACTCCACAGCAAAAGGCAACAAGCCTGCCAAAGATGAACTGGTGGTATCCGTTTCAGTCAATGCACGCGGGCCGCCTATAAATAATAATCCACCGCCATCTTTCACAAATCGAGCAAGATTTTCTTGATATTCTGGTTGTAAAAAGCGCATCAACGTAAAGTTCTGCATAACGATAACGCGAAAGTTAACCAGCTCTTCTTTAAACAGGCGCTCAACTGGGAATGGAATGAGACTCATTTCCCGCTCACTAACCTGCTGGCTATCCCAGGGATCACGCAAAATAAAAAAACTAATGACATCAAATTTGGGCTCGGCCTTGAGAAATCTGCGCATAAATCGCCCGTCCCAGGCTGGAGATCCGAGCAAGTGTAAGACGCCTACCGTGTTTGGCATCACATCAAGAACTTTCGACTGTGAGTTGTCCCAGGTGTCAAGCTCACCTTCAATCGCAAGCGACTTCACATTAACCGTATGGGGACCTCGCTTGGGTGCTGCAAACGAGAGCTCTACCGTCGCACTTTCTGCTCCAAATCCAAATGAGGCCTCTGATGTAGCAACAATATGGCCATCCAACAATGCCTGAACCTGAACCCTCTGCGGGTCTGCGCGCTTTCCGCCCGTTTTGTCATCTATTATAACTCGCTCAATCGTTGCCGTGACCTGTATATTTTTTCCTTCAAACGCTAAGGGCGCCATCACGACAGCTTCAACGCTGACGCCCGGAAATCTCGGCGCGCCAAAAGCAGAAATAAGGCCAAGAGTCTTCTGAGGTCGACTTTCATCTTTGGAGTTCATACCGCGGCCCGTTGATACATCTACACCGCGACCCTTCAAACGATCATCCCATCCAATCGAGGGACGAAAATCGCCACCATCAGAAAGGACCATCCAAGGCTCTCCACCGGTTTTATAAAGCCAAGGTTCTATGACACGACTTAGGGGAGTAAATCCTTTACTCGTTTCTGCTCCGACCTCTGACAACATAGTAACCCGCGGCAAACAACCAAATTGTATACAAACATCATCAATACGTTTTAACAATGCTTTGGCTGCACCAGCAGAGGTTCCCCCCGCAGGATCAGGTGACTTCATACTTTCAGAGTCATCGAGCAAAATATGCACGGGTTGCAATGCCACTGTTCCTGGTATGCGCTTAGTGATCGTCTCGGGGAAGAGGCTAAGAATCAGAGGTAACGTCCAGCATGCCCTGCAGACCGCTGCACCCGCTGCACGGACTGGCCCAAGATCCTTCGACCAAAGCCAACCTAGTCCTGCACAAAGTAAAATCCAGATTAAAATAGCGATAGACATCAAGGTACCCTCAATCGTTTTAAAATCTCAGGCAGATGAATCTGATCGCGTTTATAGTCTGTGGTAAAAGCCATCATCAACAAGTTCACAAAAATTCGAACTTGCTGCTCGTAAGTCACATTGGATTCGCAAGACCACTTAGCCGGCTGGTCCTGGAGAGATGCCAGAAGTGAATAGGGAGATGAAATTGCCACCACACGACCATCA
>CAMDGW010000198.1 GCA_945897695.1 Pseudobacteriovorax antillogorgiicola
AAAGCTCCCCTCTGGCCCAGATTGGCACCTTTGATAAAATCAAATTCACCATTAAAGAGGCTATAGACAGGTCCGAAGCTAACAACAAGAATTTCAAGTATCCATCTTCAACAATCTTCTTCAGCATTCTGTCGACGGTTCGTTCGCTCTCATCAGTCTGACAAAGGATAGCGGGGCAGCAAACGCGCAGTCAGCATTATTCGTAGAATCACTCAGCCAATTCACTCTTGGTGACTTGATGAATCGGGCAATTGGAGACGTTAATTCTGCGCGCTGGATCTACGGGTTTACGCTCGTACTTACCTGCGATGTGGTTTTTTTCGCGGGACTTGGTGCCGTAGCGATGATTTTGATTCACCCTGGTCTTGGACTAAGTTGCCTTTCAACCTTCCTGATTATTCCCTTTATTGCGGTGAAACTCGCCCGCATGGAGTACGGAGCCCATGAGGCGGCACAAAATGAATTAACAACGTTGTCTGAACAAGTGAGTCAGTCGATTCGCGGTATTAGAGCACAGCGTGCCAGCGGTTCGTTTTACGTATGGATTGAAGCCATGAAAGAATCAGCCGGACGCTATGGGACGCTCAGACTAAAAGCTCAAAAGATATCTATCAATAGTTATCCCATTTGTAATGCACCCACAATTGTCTCCTACATCATACTGCTATTGTGGGGATCACAGCTTGTCGTCGCAAAGACTATCACCGTGGGCGAGTTTGCAGCAATGGCATCTTACGTCTATTTGTTGCAAGGCCCTCTTGGCGCCGATATCGGCGGGCTTGTTTCAGAATGGCAGCGCGGTTTTGCATCTCTACGAAGAATTGGTGAGATTCATAGGCTCCACGACGGTGTATCGAATGCTAAGATATCCAACCCCGATTATTTTGTGCGCGAGCCTGAAGAGAGGCTGCTCGCACCTGTACTTCAGGTCAAGGACTTGAAAGTTTCCCGTGCTGGCAAAGCGGTCGTTTGCGGCGTCAGTTTTGAACTTGCACCGGGTGAGTGGCTAGGAATTTCTGGAAAGGTAGGATCTGGGAAAAGCTCTCTTCTCCAGACAATCGCTGGGCTTCTTCCTCCCTCTGGCGGTGCGGTGCACATTGGCGGTAAATCTGTGGCTGCAAACAGTTTGACACGATTGACAAATAAAACCTTGTCAGTTGCTTACGCAGCAGAAAAGCCTTTTGTTTTCTCAGGGAGTATTCGTCACAATCTCATTCTTAACGGTCAGTATTCTGATGATGAACTGTGGAAAGCACTAAGTGTTGTTGGTCTTTCAGACGAGGTTGCTCGCATGCAGTCCGGTTTAGATAATATGGTCGGCGAGGGCGGTGTGGCACTTTCAGGCGGCCAAAGACAGCGTCTTGCGCTAGCGCGACTTGTGCTAAGACCTGCGCGACTCGTTCTCCTTGATGATCCACTTAGTGCTGTCGATGCTGATACTGAAGCTAAGATAATCAAAAATTTAAGGGAGGCTTGGGCCAATCTTTCTGTTGTTTTAACGTCAAATAAGACCACCACTCTCGAGTGCTGTCATCGGCAAGCTATTGTGAGTCAAAATGGTTTGACCTTTGAGGCTGATCGGTTGGATTTTCTAGAACCATTTGAGGGGGTGGCCAATGTCTGAAACCCTCGTTTCAAGGCGAATTCCATTTCCTGTCCGGGGATATTTTTGGGACTACGCAAAGTATTTTGCTCCTCTGATTGCTGGTTCTCGCAGAAATATTCTTGTTGGGATGGCATTCCTAATTTGCAGTACAATTTTTTTGGTTAAAGCTTCTGTGATTCTTGGACAGATCTGCGCTGATTTGGGGTCTCGAGGCACAGTTGCTGAGCATTTTTATATAATGATGATATCTTTTGTTGCTCTCGAAACCGGCAGTGTCTTGGCTCAATACTGTGGTCGGACTTTACTGGCAACGGGTACCAATAACATATTGCTCAGATTGCGTGGCTCATTGTTTGAGAAGATCAATAAGCTTCCGATGTCTTACTTTGATGCTCAACCTCTTGGTCGCATTATCACCAGGCTGACTAGTGATGTTGATGGTGTCGAGGGTTTTTTTGGCGGCGGCCTAGCAAGAATTGCGACTGCCTGCGTGCAGATTATCTTGGTGCTAGTTGGCATTATCGCCATTGCCCCAAAATTTGGATCAGTTGTTGCGCTCGCCGCAGCACCCGCGTTGTGTTTTAGTTGGTTTATGCGAAAACCACTCACTTATTGGTTAGCTGAAAATAAGGCGCGTAATGCGCACGTTAATTCAAAGCTCGCAGAATTTATTCAGGCTTTGCCCGTATTGCGGGTCTTAGGGCTTGAACAATGGTCAGGTGACGAGTTCAATCGCGATGCCAAACATCATCTCGCTTCAAGTATCAAAGTGCTGTCATGGAATAGCTTTATCCGGCCCGTGACGGTGTTTCTCAGTACCTTGCCAACTCTTGTGAGCGTTCTATGGGGTGGTTATCTTTTACTGAAAGGACAGGCTGAATTAGCGTCACTGGTGGCAGTGATTCGTCTTACAGAAAGGTTCAGTAACCCGGTGAGGGTTGTGACGCAGGAAATTCAGGTAATTCAGGATGCAACCGCCAGTGCGGTGCGCGTGGGTGAGATGCTGGGGGAGTCAGATGAAAGGGTGACTTCGACTGCAGGTAGTCACACGGGTGTGGTTATTGGTGAAATAAGGTTTGAGCAAGTTGCTCTCTCCTACAGAACCGGTCATGCAGTTCTGCGCTACCTTGACTTGATGATTCCTGCAGGTCAGAAACTTGGGATTGTTGGTCAGACGGGCGCAGGCAAGAGCTCACTTTTAAATTTGATTCCCTCTCTCTATGTACCGTCTGCTGGTAGAATCCTCGTTGATTCGGTTGATGTTCGGAATTGGAAATTGGAATCGCTTCGTGGTCAGATAGGTTACCTGGCACAGGAGCCGTTTTTGTTTAAAGGTACAATGGCCGCTAATATTCTTGGAGTTCGCGATCAGAATAAAACTCATATTCGTCAGGATTTTCTTAAAAAAATTGAAAGACTAGGTCTTCAACATGTCCTCAGTCGCTTTAGTGAGGGGCTCAATTTTGTCGTCAATGAGGCTGGAGGCAACCTGAGCAGCGGCGAAAAACAGATGGTCGCATTTTTGCGTTTACTCCATGAAGATCGTCCGATTTTGCTCATGGACGAGGCGACTTCATGCCTTGATCGTGCCTGGGAATCGGCTATTCAAGATGCAATTTTGGCCTTGATGGAGGAGCGTAAACGAACTTGCGTGATCATTGCTCATCGATTGGAAACATTGAAGTCTTGCGACAGGATCATTCGGATTCATGATGGCCGTGTTGTTGCTGACGGTCAGCCAATGCAAATTTTGGGTCTTGTGACCTAAAATTAAAGTAAAAAAAACCCGCAGCACTGAGTCTGCGGGTTTTATGATTCGGAGCTATCCGAACAAGCCAGTCTTAGTAACGGCTTGGACGTGGGCCGCGGTTCTCACGAGGAGGTTGCGGACGAGCTTCGTTAACCGTCAATCGACGACCTTCG
>CAMDGW010000199.1 GCA_945897695.1 Pseudobacteriovorax antillogorgiicola
CTCTTTTTTTGATGACGACATTTGGCTTAACGTCGAGCAACCCGAGGCAGCTGCCGTGAGCATGGCAGAATATATAAACTTTCGTATAACTAGCATGGATGAGGTCTCCTTTGTTTTAAATTATAACAAAAAAAACCGAGGTCAGTTACCTCGGTGCCCTGCAGTCAAGACTCTTCAGGCCTCATTCGGCAGTATAGAATTCCTCGAAAAGTGACCAGCAGCGACTGTCATTTGAATAGAAAGATAGGTTGATACGGGATTTGATGTATTCCTTATAGTTGGCCATCTTATATGAATAATATCGTAGGGATAAGTTGCCATTCCGACCTGTTGTCATTGCGTCTGGAGTGGGCATGAAATCATCCAGAAAATAACATTCATTACTGGAATTTTTCATGTAGGGAACCTGCACTGCAACGGGATTCAAATCAGACGCAAAGAACGCTAGACGACAAGATGAAAGCAGGGCCACAAGTGCAAGGCCAAGCAGTCTTTTTAATAATTTATCGCTCATAACGGTTCCTGTTTTGTGCTACAAATAAGATTCATAGGTTTGGTCGGAAATTCAGCCAAAACCTTTAGGACCATTGACTAAGAGATTGGTAAAATCAGGGGAGATCATGTTGGGAAAACTACAAATTCTGTCTGTTATACTCGTCTTTTCATGCACCACAACCGAGACAAAGCAAACGGAGTCAAACTGGGGAGAGCTCGGCAAATCGGGCCCAATTTCTTGTAACCCTTGGCCTCTGAAGGAAAACGAGCTGGATGTTTCACAGATGGTCGCTTCAGCAGAAGCCGGCGGCGGATTCATCGCCACACTGCGGATGCGAAGTGGAAGTCAGCTGCCAGTCTTTGCTGAAGGCAAAAACTCTGCTGAGATTGATATCGAAGAGCTAGTGGCTTTGCCAATTGGAAGAAGCGCGCATGTAGTTGGTCTTGCGGAGTGGAGCCACGAGCCGGTGGCATTTATTATTCAGAATAGAAATGATCGCGCATGGCTTGAAATTCGTGCAGTCAGAAATAATAAATTAGTATCGCGAATGCCAACGCCCATCGAAGGAGACGTGTATTCCGGAAAAGTCACACCGAGCGCAAAAGGATGGTGGGTTCAGCTTAATCATGGAGAGGCGGATGCTTCATTTGTCAAAGTTGCTCCTGAAAAAGAAGGTGACTGGCATTTTTCGCTCTCTTCATTTAAAGCAACTACGAGATTTGCAACCATGGTCTCCAATGGGGTAGATCTTCACAGTCATATTATTGAAATGGTGCGTGGTAAAGACGACAACACAAGCAATTTTAAGATTACAAGGCTTGAGCAAACAGGTAAGTCAAAAGAGCTGGGTTCGCTGAGATTAGCTACCAAAAGCGGAGCTGAGAGCTGGTCGGCCGCTGCTGTTGGCAGCCGCCTGGCGTTAGCGGTTGTGCGAGGTGACTCCATGATTGGACAGGCATCCATGATTGTGACTTCGATTGGGGTCTCCGGGGGTGAGCCTTCTGTCGAGTGGAAGCAAGAATTTCCTTTTGATGACGTGCACTTAGGCGATCCTGTCTGGATCTCAAATGGCACAAGAGCCCTACTTGGGATCATAAAATGGATTGACGGCGAAGGGGCTCTCAGTCGTTTCCGGGTTGACGCCTACAAGGCAGACACGTTAGGGGATGTGGGCGTGTTTGAAAAAGGAACGGTTCTCATCTCCGGCTATCTCAATGAGAAGTCAAGCGGTATGGGAGCCTTTAGATACCGTGAAAAAGAGCTCTGGAAATATAAGCTTTGCAAACTGTCACTTTAAATCATCGCAGCGGTCTTCGGAAGATTCTGGAAGTCTTCGCTGCGGACATCAAGATTTCTCACAGTATTTTTGCCCTTCCATTTGTTGGTGTTGCGCTGACGATCACAGGCGTCACCGGTATCAGTTCCCTGCGAATGGTAAAAATTTTGTTGTGTATGATTTTGGCCAGAAGTTTTGCTATGGGCATGAATCGTTATCTTGATCGACATATTGACAGCGAAAATTTACGGACAAAGATTCGTGCACTTCCTACAGGTAAAATAAATCATCAAGCTTATTTGGCTGTGACTTTAAGTTGCGGAGCACTATTTATTGCAGTGGCTGCAAGTCTTTCTACTGTCGCAGGGTGGCTATCTCCTCTGCTACTTGTTGTGCTAACTTTTTATAGTCTCATGAAAAAAATCTCCTGGCTGACTCATTGGTATCTCGGTCTTTGTCTTGGTCTGGCACCTGTTGCGGCTGAACTTGCGCTATTTGATCAGATTTCAATGCCCATTATTCTGGTCGGATTTGCTGTGACCTTTTGGACTGCAGGTTTTGATATTTTGTACAGTTTGCAGGATCAGGCGTTTGATATTGAAAATGGACTTCACAGTGTGCCGGCAAAGCTTGGGCACCGAAAGGCTATCTGGCTAAGCCGTTTTTCATTTTTGCTGATGATATTATGCCTTTGGATTGCTGGGATGGAGATTGGTGCTGGCATATGGTGGAAGGTTGGAGTTGCAGTGGTGGCCTGTATTCTCGTAGCCGAGCACTGGACCATTCGAGATGCGATGGTTACAGGTACGTCCGAAAAGATTAATTTGGCGTTCTTTAATCTAAATGCCCTTGTGAGTGTGCTGTTTTTTGTATTTGCTTTAGGGGATTATTATGGAAGGTCATAGTATGCGTCCAATCCGTAAAGTCCTGATCGGCGTCACTGGGGCGTCTGGTTCAATTTACGCCGAAAGATTGATTCAACTTCTTTTAGACTCTGTTGACCGGATTTATCTGGTCATCACTGAGACTGGAGAAAAAGTTGCTCAGCATGAGCTTAAATCGGAGAGCCTTCTCGTCAAAGCAAGCTTGGGAAAATTAACAAAGCAGGAATTGTCTATTATCCGGCCATTTAAGATCAATGACCTGTTTGCCCCTTGCGCCAGTGGTACGGCGGCTCCAGATGCCATGATTGTGGTTCCTTCAAGTATGGGGACACTTGCGCGAATTGCGACCGGAGTTTCCAGTAATTTATTGGAACGTAGTGCTGATGTCGTTTTAAAGCAGCGACGAAGGCTTATCATTTGCCCGCGAGAAATGCCGTTCAATCTAATTCACCTGCGTAATATGACATTGCTTGCTGAAGCTGGTGCAGAAATCCTGCCGCTGATGCCCGGTTTTTACCAGAAGCCTAAAACTATGGAAGATCTCGTAAATTTCTGCGTGGGAAAAGTGCTCGAACAGCTTGATATTCCCCATGATCTTTACAAGCCGTGGAATAGTCGACTGATCTAGTGTGAACAGCTAGAGTCGCTTCCATCAATTTGAAATAAATCTATCAGGATATCTGAGAATAATTCATCCATTCTCGGCTATGCATGGCCTGGAAATGTTAGAGAACTAAGAAATGTTGCGGAACGATCGGTCCTACTTTCGGAAGAAACTATTAATCGAAGTGTGATCGACTCGATTTTGGGAGTGGCCGTTTCTAAGCCCTTATCTGGCGATCTT
>CAMDGW010000200.1 GCA_945897695.1 Pseudobacteriovorax antillogorgiicola
GGCGCCCGTAGATGAAAATGTTGATCATACAGTAGCTAATAACTATCATGCAGGCGCAGATGACGTGATTTCATCAAATACCAGCCTAGCTATTCTTCGATCAAAGTTAATTACGGTATTTAATCACAAAGTTGCTGCAGACGAGTTGCGAGCTGCCATTCACAAACTCGCGACAATGAGCTTGACCGATGAACTCACGGGATTAGCAAATATGCGCGGATTCCTAAAGAAGTTTGCCCAGTCCGTACAGCGTTGCAGTCAGGGGAAAGGCGGGTTGGCAGTGTTGATGATTGACCTGGACCATTTCAAGCGGATCAATGATTCGATGAATCATCTAGTTGGTAGCCATGTCATAAAGTCAGTTGGACAAATTATTGGCCGCTCGGAACACCTTGGTAACGAGGACTATGCAGCCCGTTACGGTGGTGATGAGTACATCGTTGTTCTACATGGCGATGACTATCAGCGATTGATTCTTCGTGCAGATGAAATTCGTAAGTCTATCGTTTCTGGAGAGTTTCGCTTTCAGGGTTTCGTCGCTAGCGTAACTTGTAGTGTAGGGCTGTGTTTTGTTGAGTCCTGTTTTAAAGGATCCAGCGAAGACATCGTAAAAGAGGCGGACTCTCAGCTTTACAAAAGTAAAGAAAAAGGCCGTAACCAGGTCAGTGCTAAAAAACTAGGGGATTCTGTTAATCTTGACCATGTTCGTCGGACGAACTTGGTTGATGGGGATGCCGGCAGTAATGACAACCGTGTCTCCGGTGTCAACCACTCCAAGGCTCTTTAAAAGTTCTGGAAGTTGCTGTAGCAACTCGTCTGTATTGTAAAATAGTGGATTCTGCATCCCGTAACATCCCCAGATAAGACTCATCCTTGCCGCAACTTCTGGGCGAGGCGAAATAGCAATGATTGGCGTCTTAGGTCGCCATTTAGACATGCTTCGTGCAATACTGCCCGTTAGAGTTAGGGCGACGATTGCTTTGGCATTCAGAGAGTCGGCGGCTTCACAGGCAGCTCTTGCAATAGCCTCGTGATCCTCCCAATTTCTCATTCGATCCAAGTCATCGGAAGAGTAACGGTCTGGACGTTTGAATGTCCAGTGTTCCACCTCGCGGATGATGTTAACCATCGTTTTTACGCATTCCACGGGGTACTTCCCCGAGGCAACTTCTCCCGAAAGCATAACGCAGTCAGCGCCATCAAGTACGCCGTTAGCAACATCTGCGACTTCAGCAAGTGTTGCTTGCGGGTTTTCAATCATGGATTCCAACATTTGTGTAGCAACGATTACCGGCTTTGCATGGCGCGCGCCAGCTGCAAGTATAAGGCGTTGGTATCCCGGTACCCTTTCTACATTGCCCTCTACACCAAGGTCGCCACGCGCAACCATCAGGCCATCGGCAGCCTGTGCAATTTCATCGATAGTGTCGATTGCAGGCAGCTTTTCAATTTTAGCGATAACAGGAATGTCCGATCCCATGGCCTTAATCATTTTTTTGATTCCGTGAATATCTGCCGGGTCCTGGACGAAGGATAAAGCAACGTAATCTACGCCGTTTTGAATACCAAATAATAAATCACGGCTATCTTTTTCAGTCATAGCAGGCAATGAAAGTTTGGCATCAGGGAAGTTGACGCCCTTTCGCGGTTTAAGAAATCCGCCATCTTCTACGCGAACGATAACGTTTTGCCCCTCAATGGCTTCAATGCGTAATATGAAGTTCCCGTCATCCATCATAACTCGCTGGCCGACAGCAACGTCTTTGACTAGATCTTTGTAATCAATCGGGATGATCTTTGGGTCTGTTTGTTCCGCTGCATAAACAAGCGTGTAGGTTTCGCCGCGCTTGATCTCAATGCCGCCATTTAAAAGTTTTCCGCAGCGGATTTTTGGCCCCTGTAGGTCCTGCAGAAGGGCGACAGTGTGCCCCGTTTCTTCTGAAATACGGCGCACCATTTCGATGTTTTTCTTATGCGTTTCGTAATCGCCGTGGCTAAAGTTGAGACGGGCAATATTTAGTCCTGCAAGAATTAATTCACGAAGGGTTTTTTCATTGGATGATGATGGGCCGAGGGTGCCGATAATTTTACAATGACGAATTTCTTCCGCCGAAATTTTGTGAAAATTCGGAAGTTTGATTGAATCAACTAGTTTGGCCTGTGACATGGTCAGTCCCCTATGGGCAATCACGATCTGGAGGGGGAGGCTGCAAAGCAGCCAACAACGATAAGAAAAACAAATGCTTGTCATATGTTACACCGCTCTTAAGTCGGCGTCAAAGAAGAGCTAATGGCTTAGTAAGCTAATGCCCGCTGTTTAAGCAGCCGAAGATAAACTACGGGAATCATTGTCTTGTCGGATACTAGATGTCCACCCTCGGAGGGGTTGTGAGCGGTTCGTCAAATAGATTCACAGGTAAGTGGATCGGCCAGCGATACTGTATCGAGCAGGAGCTTGGACGCGGTGGTATGGGTGCGGTTTACCGAGCTTTCCACGTAGATGATCCGTCAAATGATGTCGCGATTAAATTGATCCATCGTAGTCAAAAGATGTCATCAACTGATTTGCTTAGATTCCAAAAAGAAGCGGCCCTAATGAGCCAGCTCTATCATTCAAACATCATCGCATTTCACGAACTTGGCATTTTTCAGGCTGAGGAGTCCAAAGATTTTAGTCGTGGCTACTACATTGTTATGGACTATGCGCGAGGTAAAAATCTCAAAGAAAGTCTTGCAGATGATGGTCGCAAGGATTTGGCTTTTCTATTTCAGGTTGGGCTACAAGTAGCGGATGCTCTCGACTACACTCATGGTAAGAATATTATTCATCGAGATATTAAGCCTCAAAATATTATTGTCAGTCAAGCTCCCGGCGATGAGCGCGGCGTCCACGTTAGAGTTCTTGATTTTGGTGTAGCCCGGTTGGGTGATGTCATCGGGCGCGAGGATGGTTCCTCAGATGAGCGTGCCGGCACACCGCTGTATATGGCTCCTGAACAAACCGCTACGGGTTTTGGTGTGCCTGATCACCGCGTTGATTTGTATTCACTAGGTTGTGTACTCTATGAAATTTTAACTGGCCATCCGCCCTTCACAGGTGACAATCGAGAGGCATTAGAACGAGCCCATCAAACATCTGAAGCTGAGTCTATTCTGAATTTGCGCCCTGATGTGCCGGCAATAGTAGCGCAGATTATTCACAAGCTACTAGCGAAACGACCGGACGATCGCTATCAGACAGCTTTTTCTTTGTCAGCAGATTTACTTCGGGCAAAAGCTCTATGGGAGCAGAAACCTCGCCATGTTCCCACGTTTCCTCTAGCGCTGAAAGATGCTTTTTTTGCCGTGTCAGCCCAAATTCCCCTGCATGGCAGATCATCTGAGATTGAGGCGATCCTTCACGAATATACCCAGGTCGCGGAAG
>CAMDGW010000201.1 GCA_945897695.1 Pseudobacteriovorax antillogorgiicola
GTTCAAAAATTTGCCATCACAAAAACAATTGCTGCAGCTCAGGATATCCTTGCTCGCAATAAGCTGGCAGCCAGCGATGCCCATTGGTTTATCGGCCATCAGGCAAACTATCGGATGTTGACCTCTGCCATGGAAAAAATGGGAGTGCCCGCAGAAAGGCATTTATTTAATGTTGTTGATCGCGGCAACCAGGGCGCATGTGGAGCGCCATCTGTCCTTTCTCAAAACTGGGATCGCTACAAACCAGGTGACTACATTGTCATAGCAGTCGTCGGCGCAGGCCTAACGTGGGGATCCGTTTTGCTTCAGAAACAGTGAAAAACATTAAAAAACCGACCATATAGGTCGGTTTTTTTCTTGCACGCACTCAAATTTATTTTTTTGCAGGTTTTTGGACTTTTTTCTTCGTAACCTTCGCTTTTTTCTTAGCTGGAGCCTCAGGCGCCAAGGGGGCTTCAGGAGCCTCGGGAGCTGCGGGAGCTGCAGGGGCTGATGGAATCTCCTCCGCAGGAGAAGGTGCTGTCACAGGCTCTTCGGCTTGTTTATCCGAGCAAGCATTTAGCGTTGCAAAAATTGGCAATAGACCCGCAATCAACACGCGCCGAACTTCGATCATCATGGTTAACCTCACTCAAGTAAATCTGTCCAATAAATCGTGCATCCCACAGGTAAGCTAGATGCTCTTCAAACCCAATGATAACCAGTATAATAAAGTATTGAGCAAACTGCTAATTTGAGCAGGTAAATCTCGCAACCTGCGGAGGCGGCTATGGGTCTTTTTGAGCGGCAAATGGAATCTTACGGAAGCTACCATTCGCACCCAAAGAATAAAATCCTGCACATCATTGGAACTCCGTTGATCATTTATAGCATTTTAGGTGCCGCATCACATATTGACGTGCCACTCTATGAAAGTTCCATTGAATTACATTGGCTCATCGCGACTACCCTGGCGGTCTGGTACGTTTTTTTTCATCTGCTATACGGTGGACTTGCAGCCGTTTGGATATTATTTCTGGCTTCTATAGTGCCTTTGCTTTGGCAACTTCCCGAAGCTCCTCGATGGGTCTTCATAGCTACGATGCAGATTGCTGGCTGGGCAATTCTATTTTCAGGTCACGCTCTTGAGGGACGAAAGCCAGCATTGTTTGATAATTTGGCACATGTCTTCAATGCAGCGCCTTTTGTCACAGCTGAACTCATAGATCTTCTAAAACCAAAAAAGAGATCTTAAGCCTCATTCTTGGTCAGACATCGTGGGACATCGGGTCTTGGCTGCGAATTCAATCACATGAGGACACCGCGGCACGGATCTAAATACTTCATACTTGAACTGGTCACTGGACCGAAACGCCATGACATGAGCTAGCCTTGGTATTACAAGTTTGGGCCCCAACATGGCGTCTGGGCTTCGTAAAGACCTGTCTCCAGCTGACGCTGATTTCCACCGTCACGATTCATGATGTAAAGCTGATGCACGCTCTTGACGTTTTTTCCATCTGTACGATTTGACATGAAAACAATGTTCTGTCCATTGGGAGAAAACCATGGGCGCTCGTTATCACCCGCACGCAGAGTTAGCCGCTCAAGTTTTGTACCATCTGGGTTCATCATAAATAGATCAAACCGATCGATCTCCTTATCGTAACCGGCAAACGCTATTCGGTCACCTTCAGGGGTCCAGGCGGGTGTCGCATTATACCATCCCGCGTAGGTGAGACGCTTATCACTAATCACTCGCGGCTCTGTCGGAGACGCCCAATTCAAGCTAGCCACAAAAATATGAGGGTTCCCATAACGGCCACTGACAAACGCAATTTTACTTCCATCAGGCGAAAAGGATGGATCAACATCCAGACCCGAGCCGCTAATAAATAACCTTCGGGAACCACCTCCGGGAAGGATTGTGTAGATGTCAGCATCTCCATTGACTGAGCCAGTAAATGCGACAACTTTCCCTGAGGTAGCAAAATTTCCGCCGCTGTTAATTCCCTTTTGACCAGACAGTTTCCTCGTCGAACCAGAGGCGACGTCGTAAATATATAAATCTGGGTTACCTGCTTCGTATGAAGTAAAGGTTACAAATTTTCCATCAGAACTGAAGCTTGGCGAAAGATGCGGATAGTTCCCCCTAGAAATCTGCACAGGGCGGGAGCCGTCAAAATCAGAAATATAAACCTGCTTTGCAGCATTCGCATTAGGACGCCCGATAAACACCAGCTTTGAATTAAAAATGCCGGACTTTCCGGTATAAGCGCGAAGTATTTGATCTCCGTATCGGCGAATGACGGCAATGATTTGGCTTCTTGAAATTTGCGAATACTTCTTCCCAACAAGAACATCTCGTCGCCCAATATCAATCGTCCTAATCATGAGCGACCAGGTCGACGCGCTGTCTTTCGATAGTTCCGCAAGTGTTAAAGACTCAACGCCAACGGTTTTCCAACCAAGAACGTTTAAGTTACCAATCCCCTCATCGGAGTACCAGCGCGGGTCTGGTTTCTGCAGCAACTCCTTATAGGCAGCAGAACTCATTATTTTAAAAATACCTGTGAACGAGAAAAGCCTGGCAAGCTCAGCTTGGGCTTCTGCTGCCATGGCACGCGAATCCGAATCGCCAGCAGATTTTGCCAATCCAAACTCAGGAATAGCCGCCACAACTTCTCGGAACTGAGGACTGTCAATATTCACGACAATACTCGCTGCCGACACATTCAGAGGCAACAGAGCCATCAATGTTAGAAGTGTAAAATTAATGATTTGGGATTTCATTGCAGATTCCTCGCTGAATACTTACTACTTGGATAGGTTGAATGTTATGGATTGTCCTGCTATTTCCTCGGGAGGCTGAGGAAGTGGAACAGAGTTCTGAATTGCAGCAATTGCTGCCTGATCATATGCGCCGTTGCCGCTTGACCGCGAAAGCTTTACTTCGATCAGTTCGCCTTTTTGGTTTATGACAACGCTCAACTGAGTCACTAGCTGAGCCTGATCGTACTCAAATGATTTTGGTAGGTATAGATTACGTTTCACTGCCGCGCGAAGCAGATCAGCATAGGTTTTTGCTCGCGCTGAGCCAGCTGCGCTGCCACCCACACCGGAATTTGTTTTTGCATTAGCGGTAAGCAAATCTTCTTTTAATTTGGCCAAAGCATTTTTCTGGGCCTTCATTTGCTGATCAACTTTATTCTCTCGTTTAAGCTTTTCGACAGCCAGACGTTTTAGAAGGTCCTCTCGCGTCACCTTATTTGGATCTTCTTTGGTTTTTGGTACCTCCACTTTTTCAGGTAAAGCGACCTCCTTCTTTGCAAGGGCTTCCTCAGCTTTGGCATCTTTTACCTCGGCAACAGTTTTTTCCTGAGGTTTTTCTTCCTCAATCTCAAACTTTTTGGGTAATTGGGGAAGC
>CAMDGW010000202.1 GCA_945897695.1 Pseudobacteriovorax antillogorgiicola
CTTATAGTTTGGATCTTTTCCACGCAACACCCCTCACAAACTTTCTATTACCAATTCAATATATGACGTGAAATAATTTTGCGCACGGAAAATCTTCTTTATTGGACTGCAATACATCATGAAATTGATACTCGCTCGGTTCATCCACCATGCTCACACTGCTATCGTTGCATTCTCACTCACTGGCTGGCTATTACCAACGACTGAAATGCTGCAGATATACGTTGTTATTATGGTCGCCATTATGGGCCAATGGGCGGTTTGCGACAACAAATGCATCCTCACCATATGGGAAGACAAACTTAGAGGTAACAAAGCTGTCCCAGGGTCAGAATCTTTTATCGGACAAGTGATTTTTCGCCTGACGGGATGGAAACCAAGCGAAAAAAACATCGACCGGCTTTCCTATTCAATTGGCTGCGCCTGTGTTCTAGGGGCCATCATCCGCATCAGACTTGCCCCAGCATAGCAACCCGCGCTTTACTCCTCAGCTGATGGAAGAATCTTGATAGCCCAGAACACTTGCTTGAGCTTGCCAGATGAATCTTTTTCCTCAACAAGGCTACCCATTACGAAAGACTCTATAGGAGCGGTTCCACGGGTAAGAACCGTCGGGAGGGCAGCATTTTTTTCCATCCGGACCTCAATGGTTTTACCCAAAAAATCCCCGGTTACGACTGACTTTAATCCATCGGCGCGTGGAGCAATCATCATCGGCACAGCATAAAAATTGGGCCTATCTTTCGTGACCACATTCTCAAGCACGATGGCTTGCCCCTTAGATCCGACATTGAGCAGTTGAAGTTTCGTCATTTTTGCACGATCAGTTTTGATTTCTTTTTTGACATCAAGCATGCCGGGACTGGTGTTGCCAACAATAGACGTTTTTTTGACATGAAGCCCAATTACGCCGCCTTGAGTATTTTCAACCAATTCAAACTTTGAGCATCGGGCCTCACACCACATTTCCGACTCGGTTTTCAAATCAAGATTCCAAGCTGAACTGCCGTCTGCGTTCCCCGTCTCCAGGCGGGTAGCCACGACCCATCGTAGTACCTCTTGAGCCTCAGGCTTTTCTGCCGCAACCGGCTCATCTGCCTTGGTTTGACCGGATTTTAGCGCAGCAGCCGTTGGAGACGTCGCGCGACAAGAAGATAAAATAACTGTTGCTGTCAGCAAAGCGACCGAAAAGTCCACCAGACGCTTTGTCACTTGTGGGGCCATGGATAAACCTCCTGATGCCATGCATGATTAAAATGCTTAAAAGCAATAAAATATAACATATTTGCTCGACATTGTAACGTCTTGGCGAGCTTGTGAAAAAAAATAAAAAACCCTGAAGCTAATGCATCACAACGTTCACCCGATAACCGATCTACGTCAGTAAAAAGTGGCCCTTGCGGGCAGGCAGAAATGGATTTACCTTAACCATTCCTGTTACTTTGCAAGATCGTCACCCGAGCGGACGCAGGAATTCAGCTAATCAAATTTGATCGACTGCAGGAACGAAAAAGGGGAATTTTCAGATGCCAATGGTACCAATAGTTGTTGAGCAAACAAGTCGCGGAGAACGATCCTACGATATTTACTCGCGCCTGCTGAAAGATCGAATCATTTTTATGGGTAGTCCCGTTTACGATGAGATTGCTAACATTATCATTGCGCAGATGCTGTTCTTGGAAAGCTCTGATCCTGATAAAGACATTCACTTTTACATCAACTCGCCTGGCGGCAGCGTTACTGCGGGACTGGCCATCTACGACACGATGCGGATGATTCGCTGCAATGTGAGAACTTATTGCATCGGTCAGTGCGCTTCGATGGGAGCCTGGCTTTTAGCTGCAGGCGAAAAAGGCAAACGTTATGCCTTGCCAAACAGTCGTATCATGATTCACCAGCCTCTTGGTGGCGCCACGGGCCAGGCATCTGATATCGCAATTCAGGCCGAAGAAATCATCAAACTCAAAACCAAAATGACCGGAATTCTCAGCGATCTAACTGGGAAACCTACGGCAAAAATTCTTGAAGACATTGATCGTGACTTCTTCATGTCCGCTGATGAAGCAAAAGCTTATGGCCTCATTGATGAGGTTGTTGCTGGCGGTCGCGGAAACGTCCCAAAGTGAGACTCAATAGAAGAAAACATCTAGGCGGCTAAAAGACGGTCGCAACAGGGCTTGGAACAAAGGAGAAAATGCATGAAAGAAGGATCAAAACACAGTTGCAGTTTTTGCGGAAAAAGCGAGCGCGACGTTAAAAAACTGATCGCCGGCCAAAACGTGTATATCTGCGATGAATGTATCGCCCTCTGTAATCAGATCTTGATCGAGGAAGCGGCAAAAGAAGAGCAGATCAGCACGCCCACCGCCAAAATTCCCAATCCAAAAGACATCAAAAAGATTTTGGATGACTACATCATTGGCCAGGATCAGGCTAAGAAGACTTTATCGGTTGCCGTACACAACCACTATAAGCGCCTCGACGCCGCTAAGCACAAGCTCCCCATGCCAGGGCTTGACGAAGTTGAGCTGCAGAAATCAAACATTCTTCTCGTCGGACCGACCGGTTCGGGTAAAACACTTCTTGCTCAGACGCTCGCGAGAATTCTGAACGTTCCATTTACCATCAGTGATGCAACAAACCTGACTGAGGCTGGTTACGTCGGTGAGGACGTCGAAAACATCATTCTTTCGCTGTTACAAAACGCCGACTATGACGTGGAGCTAGCACAGCGCGGTATCGCCTACGTTGACGAAATCGACAAGATTGCTCGCAAAGGCGAAAACACATCCATCACTCGTGACGTTTCCGGCGAAGGCGTTCAGCAAGCCTTGCTGAAAATTATCGAAGGAACCATCGCGAACGTGCCTCCGCGCGGTGGTCGGAAGCACCCTCAACAGGAGTTTCTGCAAGTTGACACCTCGCACATTCTATTCATCTGTGGTGGCGCATTTGCCGGCCTCGAAGATATTATTTCTGCGCGCATTGACACAAGCTCCCTGGGATTTGGTGCAAACATCCAATCAAAAACCAAAAAAGATGTCACTAAACTGCTGTCACAGGTACGTACCGAAGACTTGATGAAATTCGGAATGATTCCAGAATTCCTTGGTCGTCTCCCTGTCGTCGTCGCCCTCCAAGAACTTGACGAGTCGGCTTTACTCAACGTGCTAAGCGAGCCCAAAAATGCCATTGTGAAGCAGTTCCGTAAGCTCTTTGCTTTTGAAGGTGTGGAATTGAAATTTACCGATGGAGCGATGCGCGCTGTTGTTAAAGAAGCCATCGAGCGCAAAACTGGAGCTCGCGGTCTTCGCGCGATTCTTGAAGGATCCATGCTGGAGATGATGTATGAAATTCCTGG
>CAMDGW010000203.1 GCA_945897695.1 Pseudobacteriovorax antillogorgiicola
TAGGTTTTTAGGCAAAGGTGACTATGAAGGTGACAATATTTTTGGTGAGTTTTCGTGTGCAGGCGGGGTCGAATGACATCTTGTCCGAGTAAGTGAGTAGACAAGATGTCCGTAAGGCTTTGATTTTGTTTTTATTTTTCCTAGCGCCCAAACCTCGAGGATCTAAATTTCCCAATGATTCCATCAACTATTTTGAGAAAGATTCCACGATCAAAAGAAGCGGCATCCTGTCCCCTTTCTTTTGGCTAGTTTCTAAGTGGAATAAAGCATTGATATTATTATATTATTTTAAATAAAAGTCGCGTGCTCTTAAGATTTAATAAAATGATCCGAAAAGTTTGATTGACGAGGATGGACTGACTTACTATCCGTGGATTAAGGTAAAGGTAGCTCTATGAAGAAATTTATAATCGATTGCCAGAGATTAGTTGTCTTTGCCTTCGCGTTGGGTTTTGTTCCTTCCTGTGGTAGCAATATGAAGGTAGCCGTTAGCCAAGTGCCCTCGGCAGCCACCGCAGTTGAAGTAAATTCCTTAAGCCCCTATGCTGCGAAAAATGGCGAGACCATTAGCGTCATAGGCTCGGGTCTAACGTCTGGTTTGAAAGTCGTGCTGAATGGTCAGGAAGTGGTCCTCAACGTCACAAGTCCAACGACGGCTTCGTTTCAAATGCCGGCTGGCTTAAGTCCAGGATTGTATGGTGCGAGTTTTAAATCGGGTGAATCGGTTGTTAAAACGTTGTCTATAGTGAGTGACGACTCCGCGGAGGGGCTACCCATTCTGATCGCAGATGCCAGTGCAGTATGTAGTGACACCACCTATCATGATCGTACAGGGAAGGTGGAAACTGGCACGCGCAACTGTTCTGGGACGGCGCTAGCTGATTGCACGACGGATGGGCAGACTGGTTGTCAAGCTGTGGCCACTGCGCCTGCTGCTCTCCTCAGCAATGTAAATGCTGCGACAATTGCCAGTGGCACCACAGTTGCTGGTGTAGCAGGTTCATTGGCAAATTGCACTGTCGATGGTGCCACCAGTTGCATTGCGGTCACAGCGTTTCCAGCTGCTAAACTCGCAAATTACACAGCAAGCAACATTCAGCAAGGAGTTACGATCGCTGGCGTGTCAGGATCGTTAGTTGGAACCCCGGCCACTTGCTCTGTCGATGGTGTTGCAGGTTGCGTGACGACCGCGGATTACAAATCTGCAAAGATGGCGAATTTCACTGCAGCAAATATCATTAGCGGCACAACTATCGCTGGCGTCGCTGGGAGCGGTACGGCATCACCCGCGAATTGTTCTTCTAACGGACAGCAATCATGCGTTGCAACAGGTACTTACTATGCAGGAACTGCGTGTGCGACGGATGGATCGAATTGCTTTTTGCCGACTTACTCGGTCGTGTCGCAGCAACTCAAGGCCATCAACTATAACAACATTGATCAAACCAAAATGCTCGATTCGCTGACACTTTCCGGTGTCACAGGTACCGTTGCTTCAAGAGGATCTTGGGCACTCACAGCGTCTTTCCCTGGAGCAGGTTACTATACCGGAGTGTCTAGTACGCCTACTGCAAGTACGATTTTAAGTGGCAACACTATTACCGGTGTCGCGGGCAATGTGGTTCTTCCGACAGCGGCAAACGTATACACCGGCATCACTTTTGGTGCTGCGAGTGGATCGACTGGAACTCTGACGGTTCCAACTGCTGCAAATGTTCGCTCTGCGGTCGGTGCCTACGGCGTTGGCGGCACTGGGATCACCCCGAGCCTAGCGGATTGCTCAGCACCAGACGGTGCAACGGATTGCGTTACCACCAGCTCCTTCAAATCAGTCGATATGAGCGTTGCAATAGCCGGCAATATCAAATCAGGAATAGTCATCGGCGGTGTGACCGGTCAGTACCCATCTGCGACTTACACTTTACCAAATGCGAATGCTACCGCTGATTTGGATGCCGCAACATTTAACGCGAAAGTAAAATCATCCACATCATTTCAATACTGGAATTCTGCCGGCACTCGCCAAACGGGCTCAGGCGATGCAGATATCACCGACGCCAATATTGCTAGCGGCGTGAGTATCTTTGGCACCTCTGGTAGCTATATAGGTGCAGTCCCTGATGCCTGGAACGTCAGAGCAGGAGTCACCGTGGGAGGTGTCGCAGGTTTGCTGAAGACCGACTGCCGCAACGGAGCGAATCTCACCTCCTTTGATATGGCAGCCTACGCGATATCCGTGCCATCGTTGACCTCCGATACGTTTACAACAGCCTCGAATCACGGGTATTCCATAGGTGATATCGTCGCCTTTTATGGCAACACAGTGGGTACTAATTTTAACTACACTACACTTTATCGCGTGCTGACGGTTCCCGCGAGTAACACATTTACCATCGCCTTGACCGCGTCACCAACCGTCCAGATCACGGGCCTGGCTTTAGGCACGGCTACATTTGTTTATAAGACCAGCAACGGGACAATCGAAATTTGGGATACGATTGATGATTACGGCGGCGCAGAAACATCAATTCCGTCGTACACGGGCTGGAGCTCAAGTAACGTTTGCGGCGGCATTGAAGTAACTGCTGGAGATTCTAATGTTTGGTCCGATGTCACGACCACAGGCGACGGCGTTACAGCTTCTACTTGTGCTACAACTCCTGCCAACTGTTCGTTCAAAGATAAAATCACCGGCCACGAGTGGAGCAAACCCGATATGGCCTCACGCGATTGGTCATTGGCACTTTCTTACTGCCAGAACCTTACTTACAATGGCAAATCAGATTGGCGTCTTCCAACCAATAAAGAACTTATGGCAGCACACAATGATGGAATTGCGTCAACTGCAGGATCGAATTGGATCACGCTTGCGAACATGCGATCTTACTACTTCTGGTCGTCCACTGTAAATGGAAACGGCAACATTAGTACCTCGTGGAACGTGAGTCTGGCAACTGGTAGCGTCGCATATAAGAGCAAAAACACCCTATACATGGCGACATGCATTAGGCCATGAGCTTTTTGATCAGCTCAAAGGTAAGTGGCAGGGCCCCGAGGGAGGAGACTACCGCAGGCGTGGCTCCGGTGCGTTGAGGGTGGTCGATTACTGAGATCTGCGCCGGTAATCTAGGAACAGATTAATTTCACCAGGGGAAACGCATCTAAATTCTCGTGATTACAGGTGTTTAACGATTTAGTTATAATTTTCCGTAAGAGTCACTCTTTACGGAAGGATAAATGCATATGACCAAGGACGGTCGTCGCTCTCCTCTTGTGGAAGCATTTTCAGATCTCA
>CAMDGW010000204.1 GCA_945897695.1 Pseudobacteriovorax antillogorgiicola
AACAGCAGCCTGTGGTCTCGCATGCCTTCTTCAAATGTCAATATAAAGATCGACGCCGCAGATCAAGACGCCGTCATGGCCGATCAAGTGTCGACTGGCGCCCTCCCGGGAGCAAAATTTACGCTATCACAGGCTGACGGGTTTTTTTCAACACAGTTTGTTGCTGGTGGAAAATCTGATCTAAAGAAATCAATGGTTCATCTAGTGCAAGCCCCACTCTATGGCGAGATGTCGATTGCCAGACAATTTAACTACAAAATGAAGCCGATACATACATCGGCATTAAACGTTCTTGGTGACTCAAAACTTCCAAGGGTCAATTTGACTTATGTTCATAGTAGCGCCCGCGCCAAAGGGGAATTGGTCGTGAAAAATGCTCGTTCTGAAATGAGCGTCATTGCCGAACCGCGTCAAGGGTGGTCACCCACTGGAGAAGACCGCCTTGGTCTCCCAGGCGATAAGATTTCTGTCGCCTTTAGCAAGACATTCTGAGCACTTCCTACACATTATTTGAGCTTCAGACGAGCTAGGATCGGAAAATGATCTGAGTGCTGGTAAGAGATGTCGACTTTAGCGTGAAGCACTTCGATTTCCCTTACATAAATCTGGTCAAGGGCCGTCGTGGTGGTTCGAGGATCGCCCTCAATAACAACGCGAGACAACCCAATTGAAGCGAGGACGCGGTCGACTTCTGTAATATATGCATTGGAAAAAGTGTTGAAGTCACCTGCAAACAAAATGGGTCCTACGTGGTGGGAAATATAAGAGAGCACCTGCTCAAGTTCACGAACTGCCATCGCTGGGCTACGGATCAATGTTGAATGGATATTTACAACACACAAAAGCTTATCCATATTCTCAATTTTATAGGTCGTAACAAGGGAGGCCTTGGTTGTATTTAAGAGAGGCTCTGGGGCAAGACATAAAATCCTTTGGGGCTCACCGTCAGCGGTAGCTGCTGATACGGTCATCACGCCATCTCGAATTCCGTCTTTTCGTCGGTAGGTCGCCCCATGAAGGGCCAAATATCCAGTGGGAGCAAACTGAGCCAGTGCCTTTAAAGTCAGAAGTGCTTCTTGGGCCAGCAACAGATGGCAGTCTGCCACCATCCTGCGATATTCAGAGATGAACTTTTCACCGCCGGAACCCTTCCAGATATTCCAAACCCCGATATCAATAATTTCAGGAAGGGCTGCGGCACGCGGCTCACCCCATTGCCAAATGGCTTCTTCTTCCGAAACGTGGGTGATCTGCAAAACCTGTCTAACACTCTGAAGCACCTTCCCCATGGGTCGCTTGGGCGTAACCTTTTTTGGCTTTGCTGGTTTCCGACCAATCATATTTCTGATCTCTGCTTATAGATTTTGAACTACGTGAAATATTTTTGCTGCAAACAATCAGTTACAGCTTTGAAAAGCGCTGCGGAATGTCGAGATCGACTGCTAAAGGCTTAGGCTCGGCCCACATCTCTTGCAAATGAGTTTTAGACTCCGATCGGTCTCCAAAAGATTTTACAATCTTTTCAGCAATTTCTTTGGCGAGTGCTCGGTAGGCCGTAAGTTTGCCTCCGTATATCGTATACATGACATCTGTTCCCTGGAGATGCTCAGTAATGAGATGAGATCTCGAAGTGTCAGACAATCCACTTTTGGAGTCTGCAGCCAGCCAGCGCATACCGGAAAACGACTGAATCACATCAGCACGAGAAAGTTTTACGGAGAGAAAGCGGTTACATCGCTCGATCAGATAATTGATTTGATGTTCCTCGGGCCGGCACTCGTCGGCAGGCCCATCATAATTATCTTCGGTTGTGCCAATGAGTGTGTAGCCTTTCCACGGTAAGACAAAGAAAATGCGACTATCTTCCGGCGACTGAAGAAATAGGCCCGACCGCAAGCCAAGATCTCTGACGATAATGTGGGTTCCCTGGTTATTGATACCTGACACCTTCGGTTTTATTTTGGATGCGTTCAGGAACTCATGAGCCCAGGGTCCAAGAGCATTGACCACGTACTTGGTCGTGACAACTGAAGTTTTTTCACCTTGTTTAAGTGTAATGGACCATCCGTTTTCATCATGGGTCATAGCGACGGCCTCGGTATGCTCAGCAATCGTTGCGCCCAATTTTTCTGCGGAGCTTGCCACGCGCTGTGTCAGAACAAGATCGTCGGTTTGTCCGTCAAAAAAACGGTAAAAACCTTTAAAAACTGATTTGTCCAAGATGGGAGCTTCTCTGAATGCATCCTCAGGATTTAGCCAAGAATGGCGGCCGAGGGAGCGACCAAGGGAAAGGGCATCATAAAGCCAGAGGCCTATTTTGATCATGAATCTGGGCATGCCGCCTTTTTTCAGGACTGGGAAGATAAACGGCAAGGGTTTTACTATATCCGGAGCCAGCTTGACGAGAAGAGCCCTCTCCTCAAGTCCTTCCGCCACCAATGGAAAATCTCTTGGGTGCTGAAGGTAGCGAAGGCCACCGTGTATCAATTTTGTGCTTTTGGCGCTGGTACCTGATCCGATGATGGACTTTTCTACGACAAGAACATCCCGCCAGCCGCGACTGGCCAAATCATGCGCAACCCCTGCGCCATGAATACCACCACCAAGAATGACAACGCGGTACCTAGATTCAAACTTTGAGACAGACTGATTATCCATTGAAAATCCAAAGTAGGTGGTGAAGATTTTTTAAATTGTAAAAGTGCAAATTTCTCTTCATTTCTGTAAGGTTGCTCCGGTTCGAAGTTTTATTATACAATCCTTACACGATTTGATTCAACGGGCCGCGTTCAGTGCGACATTAAGGAGCATCCCATGGAAGGTTCCACCTCTACGACACCCCCCTCCTCGCGCCCAGAACGAGTCATCTCCCACGCATTGGTTGAGATTCGACGCTACCGGTGGTGGCCATTAGGCGTCCATAGCGCTGTTTTACTCGATCTGAGCCCACAAGGGTTTAAGGCTGAGTTTACTGGCAAGGTGTCCTGCAAGACGGATGAAACTTTTTGGATGCAGATACCGTTGTCACCATTTGGTATTGCTGGTCCAGGTGACGTGCTCCTGAAAATTGTCATTAAATGGTTTGATCCAACAAAAATGCGCATTGGTGGCGTATTTGAAATGGTTGAGCCAACTCAAAGCGCATTCTTAGAAAAAATTATCGAAAAAGTAAAAGCTCAAGCTCTCTAAAATTCTGATGAGGAGAAAATCATGACCACCGCTAGCAAGTACGCGCGTGTCAGC
>CAMDGW010000205.1 GCA_945897695.1 Pseudobacteriovorax antillogorgiicola
CCGTTGTAGCGCTCGCTGATAAGACTATCGGCAACGCTTAGCTCCCATTCGGTATTGCGACCTTTGCCAAGCTCATCAATGATCAGCACGTCCACCGCCTGAAAAGGCTTTAAGCTAGATTTGTCAGCCTGGTCGTTGGCGTAGGCATCCCGAAGCTCATGGACAAGCTGAAAGAAGTCCGCATACCGAACGCTGATTCCTTGAAAGGCTAAATGCTTTGCCATCGCCGCCAACAGCCAGCTCTTACCAAGACCAACAGGTCCGCTCAGTAACAATCCTGAGCTTTTCCCTGGCACCAACGACTTGATCCAGTTCATCATGGTCGTCTTTTGGCTGCGATCGTTGCCACCAAATCCGTCGAACTTTGTGATATCTGCATCAAGGTACCTAGCTGGAATTTTGGCCTCGTTTATGATCCCAATAATTTTTCGGGGACTTGGCCGGGAGCAGTCACTCACTGCACCAGCCTTGGGCGCCATGCAACTGCCTGCACAGAGACGGCAAGACTTTACACATTGGCAGAGATGAGCGGCCACCGTTGATGCTTGCGCTTCCAGGACGACGCCGCTTCCATTAAAGCACTTACTGCAATCAAGCTTGAGTGCACAGGTGGCGGTTGCGCCAGATTTCCCTGAATCTTTGTCACCAAGAAGTCTTGTCAGACGCTCCTTTAGACGATGTGATGCTTGATCAGACGCTATCCCTGTCATATCTGTCCCTACTGCGGGGCAACTTGTCATCCCACCTTGCCTTATGCAAATATTGCCGTGAGGACGACTTGTGCGTAAATTTTATGCATATCAGAAACTCGATTTAAACACCCTCGGCCTTAGCACGCAACCCAAACCTGCTTTGTCGCACCATTTGACCTTCAAATATGAATCTAAAGTTATCCCGAAATCTTTTCACGCCTGGCATGAAGAAGATCTGCCATTCGATCCATTGTGCTCATTATGTGATCAAGCTTGTCTGAAATTTCCGCGGCCGTCATGTTGCCCGGATTCTTTTTGATCGCCCCGATCAACAACTGCAGCTTGCCCTGAGCCAGCGTTAGGACATTTGCAAGATCATGAAGGTTTTTTCGTTCATCGTTTAAAGTTGCTTCCTGATTTTTATCCATTTGTGTCTCCAAACGAGGACATCCTGCGCAACCTCGGGTAAACTATACCTAAGATCTTCAATCTTTTTATTTTACGTCACGCGCGAATTATTTGGAATTTGATGCACTGGACCTCAGCAAAAACCAGTTTATTCGGAGCTCTGCTCGTCTCTTTGGCATGGTCGAACATCGCTCAGGCTGAAGATGACCTCCCCCCCAGCTGGAAAGCTGGCGGTCAGGCCAAAAAAGATTACTACTATAGGAGAAAATCCGGTCAGGGAAAACCTGTACTGGATGAGGCAAATTTTGAGCCTGAACCTGAAGACGTTGTGAAGAAAAAAACAAAGCGGCACGCGGTCAGCTTATGGGGAGCCCTTCCAGAGCTCACAAGGGTCGAGTATCGTTACAGTCTATCATCTCATCTCGCGTTTTTTTTGGGGGCAAGTGGCCCGATGCCTATTGACGTCAATGTTTCGATGCCAAGCGACGTCATAACTTCGGATCGCTCGAAAACCCTCGCCGTCGCCTACCCTGCATTCGACATAAAGTTTAAAGTCGATTGGGGCCCACATGTGCTTACAGGAGTTGTCTGGCACCCCTTTGGGGGCTCTTGGTACACGACCTGGGCTGCTGGCGTCCGCTCTGTTATCATCAAAGGCGAGACAGCGTCGCCGCTGCGCATATGCAGTATTAACGAGGCCCGCAAGGAGCCGCCCTGCGCCAATGATGCTGCAGCCATTCAAACGCGCAACAAGATCGCCCTAAAAGCTGATGTCAACATCCTAAGCGTGGCTGGTCGCCTGGCGACCGGTTGGATGTATTCATTTTCCCCAAAAATGGCCTTGATGTTTGAATTGGGCATTTTTGCCCCTATATTCTCCAAAGAAGAGACCAGCATAACGGCATCGATTGTAGCCCCCGACGGAACGCCTGAAGATCTATCAGGTGCTTTGGCAGACCTGCGGGCAAAAAGTCAGACAGATCTTGCTGATAAGGCTGCAAGTGAATTGGAAAAGGTAACCAATAAGCCCCTTCCTGTGGCGGGAATTGGCTTGGGCTACCGATTCTAAACTGCTGCATAAATCTAATAAATTAATCCTTGATATCCGCGCGACGATCCCTTACATTTACAAGTGTGCTTAATTATTGCACAGGTGTATTATGTCTATTCAGCGCGCTTACAATCAAATGACCTTCCCAGACACCCTTACTGGTCTATCTGTTTCGTCATTTGCTGGCCGCTCCCTGGTTCCCCCGCCGAACCTAAACTATAACGAGACTCCCTACATCCGCGCCCTAAATCGCGCCCTTCAGCTTGAGCAAACCGCCGTCTCACTTTATGCCGCAAAGCAGAGAACTTTGGCTCAGGGTGAGCGCCAAGGGGCAAGCGCATTAGATCGCACAGCCTCCCATCACTCAGCCCTTCGCCAGTTGGTGCGACTAATCTTTGCTCAAAGAGGACTCCCCAGCACGGACCCTTCTGGCCTAATGGCAGTAACAGGCGCTGTGGCTGCAAGAGTTTCCAGATACATGCCGCCCATTGTCCAGGATCCAATGCTTGGCGTAAGCGCACACCGCGTCGAGATGGCTCTTGCCAGGCGTTATAGGCAATTAATAGATCTTGCCCCAGAGGCTGATCGCCCCTTGATCAATGCCTTGCTGCGACAGGTCTGCGAGTTTGCTAAGCAAGACTAATTTTCAAGGAGGCTCAGGGCCTTTTGACTAATGATGTTGCAGCTTTGAGAAACCAGCCTAACAATATCTCAGACTTAAAAACCTGGCTTGCGCTTGGTTTGTTTTTTTGCTAATTACCTTCACCTTACGGGGGGTTAGCTCAGCTGGATAGAGCACGACATTTCTAATGTCGCGGTCGCAGGTTCGAATCCTGCACTCCTCGCTTCTCTAAATTCTTAAACGTCTTCCTGTAAGTGACTACGACAGAGTTCATAAAAATGCCAAACAGGTTGGTGTTATGTGAATTTTTAGCGATTATGTCTCATTAATTTTACAGGGATTTTGTCTCCCCCTTGGTCTTTCGTAAATCTATCCACAGGGTTGAGTTTATTTTTATAACACCATGATTTTAGTCGCCTACCGCGCTGCGCTTGGTTGCGGGATGTG
>CAMDGW010000206.1 GCA_945897695.1 Pseudobacteriovorax antillogorgiicola
GATCTGCACACCTTTTAAAATCTCTCCAAGGAAAATCCAGGCGAGAAGTGCCGTCAAACTAGGCGCTATGCTTTGAATGGCAGACGTCATAGTGCCACCCACACGAATCAGGGCGGCGAAGAAAGCCGAATCACCGATGAAAACGCCAATGATACCGCTTACAGCTAGGGTCCAGACAACACGGGTGGAGACCTCAAGTGACATTCCAGTAACCATAGCACTCAAACCAAAGAACAATAACGCGACAGAACCTTTGAATAAATTCAGCCAACTTGGTGATCGACCAACACTATGGGTACGAAACATCAAAACAGAAAATGCCCAAGTAAAGGATGCCATCAAACTGGCAATCCAACCAAGGGAGGGTTCGGTCAAAATATTGACATTAAAACTTTCCAAGTAGTCCTTCCGTCACGGCTCTTTTATCAGGAAGATTCAGACCTTATAATAATGGTACAAGCAAAGTATGTATTGGACCAGCATAGGCGAGGGTCGTCATGGACGCAAATCAGTCATTCAACATGTGGCCCAATAAGGACGTCTTGCTCGTTTGCGAAGATTCAAATTACTTCAGCATTATCCGGGAAATACTCCGTCCCCTAAAGTGGACAGTTCAATTACCAACAACTAATGCTCAGACGACTCGTGAAAAAATTCTCTCCAATACATTTGGCGCAATCGTCATCGTCGATAGTGGGAAACTTCCAGCAACTGAAATCTTACGGATGATTTTTCAATCGGATCGAGGACGCCTTTGCCCAATACTTGTCTTGACTCAATTTACCGAAAGTAGCGATCGTCAGCTTTTTCAGAAAATTTTCAACGTCACAATCAGTACCAAACCTATAATCCCGATTAAATTTATGGCCGCATTCAAGGAAATGCTTTTACATTGGGAGCAGCCTGCCATGCACGCTCTTAGACAGCTCGCCACTATCCCTCCTGGACATAATACAGACACTTTGAAAGTTTCAATCCTGGAAAAATTAGCAACTGACGGCAATGCTGCGCCTGTTGCTATTCAAGCCATGATGGTTATTATGACAAATCAGCACCTATACCGTGAGGCTGAAAAAAAGCTTCTTGAATATTTCAGAACCTGGCCCGGCAACGTTGCCGTATTAGCCGAATGTGCATGGTTTTACCTAGACTCTAGAGCTCCGCACTATGCACTGAAGTTCCTAAATAAGCTAAAACAGATTGCCCCAAGTTCCTGCATACTTAACCTCGATCTGGCTTGCGCCCACATCGCCTGCGGACATCTCGATCAGGCGATCGAAGCATTGCAAGAATGGAATTTGCGATTTCCAGGCAATACAGCCGTTGAAAGTAATATTGCACGCCTAGCAATCGCCGAAGGAAAAAATAGCGCAGAACTTTTTGGAGTTCCGCACCCTATTATCAAGCGGGCCAATGAGGCTTGGGAGTCCTTTGACACAAAATTACGTGCCACCAAGAACCAAGCTCTTAACAGGATAAAAGCCTCATGAGCGAAGACCATCGTCAAGCCCAAAAATTCAGCAAGCTATTTGCAAGGACACCTTCGGGCCAGGAGCTGGTTCCCCAATCCTGGGGCGAACTCATGTCAGACATATTCATTTTTTCACACTCCTGTAACGCCTTGATGCTTTTGTCTGGTTCCTCTGGAAGTGGCAAAACGACTTTCATCAAAATTCTACATGATCGCAAACCAGTAAATTTAGACATTGTGTCAATAACCCAGGCAACAGTTATGCCACGGGCGCATTGGTTGATTGATGCGCTCACCCCGTGGCTTACAAGTGATAAAAATTCAAGCACAGCTATTGTAGGAAAAATTAAATCTTTAGCCGACACTGAAAGACCTATTTTGATCTGCATCGACATACCTGCTTTTGACATTGGCCAAGCAATCGCACCAGAAATTTTGTCCCTTCTAAATCTTGCAGATAGCAGTAATCTCAAAATAAGCATACTTCTCGTAGGACCTTCTGAACTCACGGCTGCGATCGCAGCGGACAGACAGATTGGGTCGCGAATCGTCTTGAATTCCAGCATGCCCGTACTGGAGGAAAATGAACTGAATCAATTTGTCATGAGTAAAATACAGGCTGCAAGCATTACATCTGAAGAGTTAAGCCGAGATCAGGCTTCCCAGATTTCGCGGAATGCACTCGGAATACCAGGATTAGCGATTCAACTTATTGCTCAAAGTGCTGGATATAAACAAAAACAATCAGCCCACAAGGCTGAGCGATCTGAAACCACAGGCGTTCGTAAAAAGATTGACGCGAGGCATGAAGTCAAAAAAATGCACCAAATCGAGGATCTGCTGGTGCCAGTGAAGAAGTAGCCAGCAGCAAGGTATTGAATGAAAAGAAGACACAACAAATTTGTAATTTTCATCCTCCTCATGGCGGGTCTTCTGTACGTTGGTAATCTCATCATTGATAACCCTTATACGCACGGCTTAGTGAATTTTTATCTTAATGAAAGAATATTGAATAAGCTGCCCATAAGGGCTGAATACCAAAGTATGAAAGTGTCCCTAGTGCCACCGGCCCTAAACATCTACGGCTTGAAAGTTGCCGCAGTCGAGAAAACTACCAATGGTCGTGAAGAGTTAATTTCGGCCTCTTCGCTTGTCTTCAAAATTTCGCTGTGGTCAGTTTTTATGGCTCACCCCCAGATCGGAGATCTCGAATTAACCGATCTAAATATGACTTGGCCGCCTCCTGCAGAATTTCTCGATGCGATTAGTAAGCTAGGAACGACGAAGGATCAAAACACATCAAAAGATCCGTTGTGGCCACCACTGCAGCCTCCGCCTTTGTCTTCGTTGAAAATTTCTAACGCATCCTTAAAAGCTAACCTCGAAGGTGTCTCGCTAAATGTTAATCAAGACCCAAAGGAAATGACTCGTATTTTGGCTGAAGGCGTAAATCTAGATATCGAGATTTTTGATTGGAAGTCATTTAAACTCGAAATCAACTCGCCCAAAACAACGCTAACAGATCTTACGAGTTCATACGTCGAATCTGGAAGTCTTAAAAT
>CAMDGW010000207.1 GCA_945897695.1 Pseudobacteriovorax antillogorgiicola
ATCAAACGGTGAGTAAATAGCATTATTTTTGTCCCCACCGGAAAAGGTCACGTGGGTTTTGACCGTCAGAGGTTTTGGCCCCTTCCAGAGATAACCTACGGAGCTTGTAAAATCAAAATGACGATTTACATGTGCAAAGGAAGATTGCTCTGCAAAATAATCACTGGAATCTGATTGGATGAACGTGTTTGACGCTGACTGCTGTCTGGCAATTTTGGGTTCTGACGACTCGGTAATGAAATAATCATTGGTCAAGTAACCACCGTCGTTAACGTTCACATCAAAATCAGTTAACTGAGCGTCAGTTGGGTTGTTTAAATAAGCGCGCACCTTGGCCGTGGCGTCAAAACTCATGACATCACCTTCAAAGACGTCTGAATTTCCGACAAAAAGCTGATACGGTAAAATTCCAGAGCGAATCACAAGACGCCAGGCTGGAACCAATTCTTCATTTTGCGGATAGAGGCACATCTCAGCCTGCGTCACGATATAAGAGGACGTAGCGACCCCTGCAGCAGCAAGATGCTGCAATGCCCTCGAAACTGCCTCCTCTTTCGAGTGCCAGGCATCGTCCGTAAACGGATAAACCGCTGAAACAAGGGGAGCAACACCAAGTGCATGCAATGATCCAGAAGGGCCCTCAATGGTGCGCAGATTCACATTGCAGACATCATAATTCCCAACACGCAGAGAATAAGTTCGGACGTGTAGGGCAGGCAAGCCAGCCAAACCAAATCCGGGACGCACATCATCTTGATCGGATGGGCGCTCTGTAAGTTTTAAAAGAGGATGCACGCCCTTAGCCTGCAGAAATTTTCTAAAGGCATTGTGCCGCGCAACAGGATCATGGATTAAATTTGAAGCGTTGCCACCGCTCAGAAGGGCCGCACTAATGACTTTGTGAGACTCCCACTCCTTGTCGAGCATCTTTGGAAGTGTAGGAAATATTGCCCCAGCATCACCCATCGATGGGTAAAGCACAGCTAAGACAACGGACCACTTCAATAATGGCAAACGCTTAAGCATCCCGAAAATCTCCACACGCTTGCAAAGAAAAAGGACTTCCCTTCCCTCCCGCATATGTGTGACTTCTCGGCAAAAATTGCCTAATTCTTGACAGGATCTTTTGGAGAATCTGCTAACTTGCTGAATCCCCCGGCCTAAATTAATTTGGCCGTCTGGCCATTTAAAGGCTAACCAACTGAATTTCGATGGATTAGGATCACTATTTCCAAACCCCCAGCAAGTGATCAAAAAATTGTCTTCAAAAAGTGCAAATACTTATCCACAGACAATGTGAATAAAGTCGTGTAAATTTTTATTAAATCCCTTGCCCAGCAAGGCTTCTACCGATTAGCTCAGTAATTGTTCAAACTAAAATTTAAGCAAATGAATTCCTTGCTGAATCGTTTGTTTTTTGTCACGATGGCAACCTTTTTATTTTTCAAATAGCAAAATTGAGTTCTCCAAGTATGCAACCCGTTTTAGTGACATCAATCAATGGTAACCAGCAGCGACTGGATGGCGGCGCTATGTTTGGTAACGCCCCGCGAGTTGTCTGGGAGAAGTGGATTACCCCCGATGAGAAAAGCCGCATTCCGTTAAATTGCCGCGCCATGTTGCTGGAAATCGGCGGAAAGAGAATCCTATGCGAAACAGGTATCGGTGCTTTTTTTGAACCCAAGTTGGCAGACCGCTATGGAGTTGTTGAAACCACGCATAAGCTTATTGAAAATCTTACGGCCATTGGATTGAATGAAACCGATATCGACTTTGTTATTTTATCGCACCTTCATTTTGACCACGCAGGCGGCCTGCTTCCTTCGTGGGAAAACCAACAAAACGGCCGTCACAATCTCCTGTTTCCAAATGCCAAATATGTTGTGGGTGAAACTGCTTTTAGACGTGCCCAGGCTCCTCACCCAAGAGATCGCGCATCGTTTATCCCAGGACTATGTGACAAATTGATTCAGTCTGGCCGCCTTCTGCTGGTGGATGGTCCAACACACTCTGACGTGATTCCCGAGCAAATATCCTTTTATTTTACCCATGGACACACTCCAGGGCATATGCACACCGTGGCCAAAACTGACGATTCCCAAGTCGTATTTGCTGGCGATCTGATACCCGGTCAAGCTTGGGTTCACATGCCGATAACAATGGGATATGACCGATTCCCAGAGCAACTGATCGATGAAAAAAAGGCGTTTTATGATCTATTTGCAAAAGAAAACGCGTGGATATTCTATACTCACGACCATGAAATCGCCATGAGCCACGTGCGGCTTGATGCCTCGAACAGGTATTTTCCATACGCGCAAGTTGCCGCACCCGTTAAGTATGTCATCTGAAAACAGTCTATTGGCCTTTAAAATTCGGATTCCGATTCAGAGCCAGCATAATCATGTCTGCCACAGGCACTTTCACGTTCAAGTTGTGAGAAGGTAATTTTTTCTGCAAGGGCCTCTGCATGCTGCACCGCAGAAATACGTCCAAGACCGAGCATACGATCAAGTAGCTGGCGCAGGATTCTATCATAATTGGCCGTGATCTCACCTTTACAAAAATACCGATAGCGGGGCACCGGTGCGGGAAGAAGTGAGGCTAAATAAATAGCTTGTTTAAGTGACAACTCCTTGGGAGATTTTCCAAAAAACCTCTGACTTGCCATACCTAGGCCGTAGAGCCCAGGACCAAACTCAACCATGTTGAGATAAATTTCCAAAATCCGTTCCTTTGAGATCGTCCGATCAACATGCCAAGCCAGAAAAATCTCTTGAACCTTGCGCGAGATGGTTTTATCTCTAGCCAGGAAAAGATTTTTAACGGTCTGCATAGTGATTGTAGACCCCCCCACCGCCGCACGACCTTCCTCGGAATTTCTCTCCACTGCGCCAATAATGGCAGAAATCTCGACGCCTTTATGCTGAAAAAAACCCGCATCCTCACTACTCACAAAGGCGGCGCGCACAAGTGAAGGAACATCATTATATGCAGAAAAATATGGTCTCGCAG
>CAMDGW010000208.1 GCA_945897695.1 Pseudobacteriovorax antillogorgiicola
TGGCGTGATAAATTCAAAAACATAAATGAGATTCTCCTATTTCGAGTTAGAAGAATCTCATTTTACTTTTTTACGGATGAGAAATTCATCCTTATTCTCGTAATTTCCGAATTAGCTCTCGGGTGGCACTAATTTGTTGGCGATGACGCCATTTGCTTTTCGAAGAGGCCAAAGCGGTGGCCATCAGGATCAGTGATTTGCCAGATGTTGCCGTAGGCAGGAAGCTTGGTGGGGCCAAATTTTTTGGAGCCGCCGAATTGCTCAGCTCGTTCTGCAATGGTTGCAGCACCCTGAACTTCAAAATAAAGAATGATTTGTCCGCTGGATGTTTTAGCTCCGAGGCTTGGCACAATGCTGATGCCAAAGGGGCAATCTTCAGGAACATCAAGGACTAGGTAGTTGTGCATTTCAGCCGGAACTGCTTTCCAACCAAAAACTTCTTCGTAAAATTTACGACTGACGTCAAGCCTGGTGGCATGAATCTCCACCTGGCAGAGTTTTTTGGGGTCAATCTCAGTTGGGTCTTTCACTCGTGTTGACCCAAATGTTCTTGGCTTACAAAAAGACGGTTTTGCTCATTGACGAAAACCGGTCCAATGACATTGCGGTTTGGAAAAGCTGATGGATTTTGAACAGACCAGCCGTTTTCAAGATATTTTCTCACCACTGTCTGACGAATGCGCGAGTTATCAGGATTTTGGTCGCGCATCAAGTCTTCGAGGGCGTCGCCAACTTCTGATAAATCTTGTTCCATGAGTACCTCTGCAGCGGCGTAGCGAACGCGCTCATCAGGGTCCCTCAAGAAGTGGCGGATCTTTTCTTTGAGACCGTGCTTTTTGTAGTCAGCCAGGTGACAAAGTATGTCGTAGTTTTTATCCGTCTGTGCCTGATCAAACGACACATCGGAATATTCCAGCGTATCGATCAAGCAATCAATGACGTGGTCATCACTTTTACCCAAGGCCTTTAGGATTTTAATTGGCCAGGCAATGCGGGTGGTTTTTTTAAGATGTGTGAGAACTAGAGGCAAGGCTGCATCGCTATGACGGACAATTCCTTCCATCGCTTTTTCTTTTTCGCGGGTATCGTTAATCCCGTGTTCAAGACTAAATTCAAAACGATTTAGGAGTGCTCCCACGGCCTTCTCGGCGTCTTTGGCATCGAAAGCAAGATATTCGATGGCTGCCCAGCGATCTTCGCGGATGGCCTTTGGGTTTTTTGCGGTTTCAGCCGCTTTTTGTATTTTAGAATCAGGGTTTCCACCTAGATTCTTAATAAAATCAAAGAGTCCCATTAAAATCCCCTTGGTAATTGGGTTCTCATGTCCCAAGATAAAAAATCTGTGACCAGCGGTAGTAAAAGGACTAAACTGTCCAATTTGCAAGTGAAATCAGCCACGCCATCGATTGGGAGTTCAATGACTGAAACATCTAAAAACGCAAGTCATACAATATCTGCGGTAATCCTTGCTGCCGGCAGGGGTACTCGCATGAAGAGTACTTTACCAAAAGTTCTGCACCCTGTCATGGGTCGATCCATGGTTGAGTGGGTGATTGACGCCGCAAAGAAGGCTGGGGCCACAGACACCACACTTGTCTTATCTTCTGAGACAAAACCCTTTGCTTCAGTAGTGGCTGAGCATCCAGATACCAAGATAGCAGTTCAAAAGTCCCAGCGCGGCACAGGAGACGCCGTTGCGAGTGCAGCTATGGCCTACAAAAACGCGAAAACTCCCTCCTGGGCCTCCAGCGAACTAGTATCGGGAACGCCATCCGACGCTGATTGGCTGCTCATTTGTGCAGGTGACACGCCGGCGATTAATGCGCAAACCATCCGCCAATTTATCCAGGAGACTATTTCGTCTGGTCGCAAACTCGGCGTTCTTGGTATGATTGTGCCTGAGCCCAAAGGCTACGGCCGTCTGGTCAAAACCTCTGATGGAGGCCTCAGCCACATCGTAGAAGAGCGTGACGCAGATGCTGCTATGAAAAAGATAACACTCTGTAACAGCGGAGTAATTTTCGCCAAAACAAGCTGGATTTTTGAACTTTTAGAAGGGATATCCCCAAACAATTCACAAATGGAATACTATCTGACGGACATTTTCGCAGGAGCCGTAACGCGCGGCGAGGCGGCCTACGTGTTTGAAACATCGGCAGCCAGTGAATTCCAAGGAGTTAATGACCGGATCCAGCTGGAAGCCGTCGAACGGGCGATGATGCGGCAAAGACTGGAAGGTCTTATGAGCCATGGTGTCACGATTCACTTGCCTCACACTGTATTTATCGAAGCTGATGTGGTGATTGAGCCTGATGCTAGAATTTACCCGGGTGCTTATTTGAAGGGCAAGACGAAGATTTCTCGTAATTGCGTGATCGGACCTCAGGTGGTACTTGAAGACGCCGCACTTGGCGCAGGGGTTATCGTGGGTGCTCATGCTGTGGTCATGAGATCCTCGGTGTCGGCAGGTTCTAAAATTCCGCCCCAAGCCGTTTGTTCCGATCAAGATTTTTAAGCGAAAGGAATTAAAAACCATGTGTGGAGTTGTTGGCGTTGTTGGAAGTCGACCTTGCGTTGAAACGATTTTTGAAGGACTAAGGCGCCTTGAGTATCGAGGTTATGATAGCGCCGGTATCGCAACCCTTAGTGGTGGCAAGATTCATACTGCGAAAAGTGACGGCAAACTTGTTCGCCTAGAGGGTCACTTAAAAGAACTTCCAGCGGATAGCTTCATCGGTATGGGTCATACGCGCTGGGCCACTCACGGCGCTCCAACGACTCAAAATGCTCATCCTCATGTGGCCGGTGATTTGGCGCTCATTCATAACGGTATCATCGAAAACTACCGCGAGCTCAAAGCTGAGCTTTTGAAAGATGGTTATACGTTCAAATCTGAAACCGATTCTGAAGTCGTACTGCATCTTTTAAGCCGTGAACTTAAAACCGTGCCAAAGTTAAAAGAGGCACTCTTAAAAGTCATCACCCGGCTTCAAGGTGCTTACGGCCTTGGG